>NZ_CM001439.1:777766-1020527 GCF_000244955.1 Saccharomonospora marina XMU15
GGCGCTGGCGCGGGCCGCCGTGGCCACCGGGGACGCCGACGAGGACGGCATCGATCCGGCGGGCGCGCTCGCCGACGCGCTGCTGGGGCTCGCGGCGGACAACCTCGCGCTCGGCAGGTTCGGCACGGCGCAGCGGTTGCTGGAGCGGGCACGGTCAGCGCACCCGGTGTGGCGTATCGAGGTGCGCACGTGCTGGGTCACAGCGGAACTCTCGTTGGCCCGTGGCCTGGCCGACGACGCCGTTTTGCCCGCGAAACGTGCTTTGGGGCTGTCGCGGCAGCGAGGGGCGGCCCGGCATGTGGTGAAGTCCGAACTGGTGCTGGCGGCCGCGCTGGCCGCGACCGGTGACCAGGACGCCCGCGTGCGTGCGGAAGCTCTCGTCGGCTCCGCGCTGGAAGCGGCGCACAGGTGGGAGCTTCGCTCGCTGACGTGGCCTGCCAGGTTGTTGGCCGCCGACCTCGATCCCGCCAACGCCGAATGGAATCGGTCCAGAGTTACCCGCGAGTTACACGCTCTGTTACTGGCTGCCGACCCGGCCGGAAAGCGGTTGGCATTCCGTTCGGCATGGGTCCCGATCTAGGCTGTTACCTGCGGCACATCGTCCATACCGACATCCGGGCGAGGGTTTCTCCAAAAAAAGCCACCAGATCGTGTCAAGGTGGAACCTAAAGCGTCCGATAGGGGATATGGAATGTCACCCGGCTGCAGGAAGGAAACCCCGTGACGACGGTCTTGATCTGCGACGACCGACGCAGTGTCCGCGAAGGGCTGACCCGCGTGATGTCCGCCGTTTCCGGCGTCAGTCGTATCGACTGTGTAGCGCACGGTGACGAGTTGCTTGCCAGGTATTCCCGGCAGCCGGTCGACGTGGTGCTCGTGGGCACGCAGCGCGCTGTCCCCACCGGTGTGGAAGCGACTCGCAGGCTGGTCTCGGCCAACCCGCAGGCCAACGTGATCGTGTTCGGTGCCCCGGACGACGCGGGCAGCATCGCCGCGGCCATCGCGGGCGGTGCGCGTGGCTACCTTCGGTGGGACGCCTCCCGTCCCGAACTGGTGGCCGCGCTGGCCCACACGCTCGCCAGCACCTCGGTGCCCGCTCCCCGGCAGCCCTCCGATCCCGGTGTGCAGCTGACCGAGCGCGAACTGCAGGTGCTGCGCGGCATGAGCCAGGGCAAGAGCAACGGTCAGATCGGTCGTGAGCTCTACCTGTCCGAGGACACGGTCAAGACCCACGCGCGGCGGCTGTTCCGCAAGCTCGGCGTCCGTGACCGTGCGCAGGCAGTCGCGCACGGCTTCCGCCGCGGGCTCGTTTCCTGACGCGCGGGCGTACGGCCGGAAACTCCTATCCCTTCGAAAGTGGCACGCCACATCGGTGAGACCGGTGTGGCGTGCTCGTGTCGCTACCGTCTGACTTCGCAGGCGGGCGACCTTGTTGAAGTCTGGACTAAAGCTGATACGGTCGCATCTCCGCAGCTTGCGAGGTGCAGGAGGCACCAAGAGCCGACCGTGAACGAAAAGGGCGGTGCCGGAAGGTACGGTAGTTGTCACCGGCGTGAGGGACTCGCGTTTCGCGCGCCGGCTTCTTTGCACGCCTGACGTAACACCGGGACTGTTGTCTGCGATGGCCACTGTGGGGGATGGACTAGACGAATCAGTCGCCGCCGCTGTCGAGGGTGACCCTCAAGCAGTCGAGCGGCTGCTGGCCGCTATCCGTCCCCTTGTGGTGCGGTATTGCCGTGCCAGGGTAGGCAGGCAGGAACGCTCGTTCGCTTCGGCGGACGACGTAGCCCAGGAGGTGTGTCTCGCGGTGCTCACGGCATTGCCCTCGTACCGTGATCAAGGCCGTCCCTTCCTGGCTTTCGTCTACGGAATCGCCCAGCACAAGGTGGCCGACGCGCACCGCGCGGCCGCGCGGAACCGGGCAGAACCGGTCGCGGAGCTCCCGGACGAGATCGAAGGCGGTGTCGGCCCCGAACAGCGGGCTCTACAGGGCGAGCTGAACGAACGGATGTCGCAGTTGCTGCAGGTCCTGCCGGAGAAACAACGCGAGATCGTGGTGTTGCGTGTGGTCGTCGGTCTTTCCGCTGAAGAAACCGCAGAGGCCGTGGGCTCGACGCCCGGCGCGGTCAGGGTCGCCCAGCACCGTGCCCTGGCGCGACTACGCAAGGCACTGGCCGCTGAGGAGGTGGTCTGAGTGGCGGAACGCGACGACAACCAGGAGCACGAGTTCAACGGCGGCGCGAACGGGCGCGACACCGGGCCCGAGAACGGGTCGGCGCCCCCGCCGCCACAGCACGACCCTTCCGACCACGAGCGAGTGGCGTCGACGTCGGAGCTTTCCGCTATCCAGGCCGATGACGCGTTGCTGGACGCTCTCGGCGGCTCCGACCCCCGCGTCGCTGACGAACTCGGAGATCAGGAACTCAACGCGTTGTTGCTGTCGTGGCGGCGCGACATCGACAGCGAGCCCATCCCGGAACTCGTCGATGTGCCCGCAGCCACCACCACGGTCAGAACCGCCTCGCTTGCCAGACGCAAGGGCGCTCGTGTGCGCAGACGCATGCTCGTACCCGTCGCCGCGGCCGCGGCGGTGCTTGCCATCGGGTTCACGGGCACGGCTCTGGCCGCTCGCGACGCCCAACCCGGCGACACGCTCTGGGGCCTGAGCAAGGTGCTCTACGCCGACCATGCCCGTTCGGTGGAGGCCGCGGCATCGGTACGTACGGACCTGCAAAAGGCCTATCTCGCCATCGCGCAGGAGCGCTACGACGACGCCCGCAGGGCACTGTGGCAGGCCGAGCGCACGTTGCAGCAGGTGACTGCCGAGGAGGAGTTGGTTCAGCTCAAGGCACGTCACACCGAGCTGATGGCTCAGCTGGAGGAACCGCAGGAAGACCGCAACACCAGCACCAGCCCGACCACTACCAGCGACAGCACGTCCAGCTCTACCGACTCATCGACGACCACGCCGACGTCTCCGCAGGTGGAGCCGCTTCCTGCTGAGCCGGACAGCACCTCCACGAGTTCCACAACCGCGCCGCCGAGTTCAACCACGCCGACTTCGCCGAGCTCGTCCACCGACGACAGCACAGGCAGCGAGTCGGGCCGCAGCCCCGGCTACGGGGCCTCGGTGGAGTTTGCCGATCCGACGAGCTGACGAGGACGTGGAAAGGTAGCGCGGTGACCAGCCGCGCTACCTTTCCGTGAGATCAGTAGGCGCTCTCGGTGGCCGTGATGCCGTCGGCGAACCCGCGGCAGTAGTCCCAGCTCACATAGTCGGCCGGGTTGGGGTCGTAAGCGGGCTCGTGCGGGCGCATCTGCCCGTCGGCGAGCAACTGTTCCAGGCTCGCGCGCAGTAGGTGCCAGTCGTGATAGTGCGGCTGGTCGCATTCGCCGCAATCCACGACGATTCCCCGGATACCCCGCGGCTCCAGCAGTGCCTGGTAGACAGCGAGGTCCGAGAGATCCGCGAGTAGCTCCGAACGCTCGTCCGGGCTCATCGGCTCGCCCGAGGGCTCGTCGATGGCCGCGATCTCCTTGGCCGGGTCGTTCGGGTCGTCGGCGAACGGGTCTGGGGGCAACACATCGTGCGGCACGGCCTGCACGGTACCGGGCGGGCCCCCGGGTACGTCCAGATACCATCGCTAACAGGTCTGCAAAACCCCCCGTTGGTTCATCAGTCGAGGAAGGTCAGCCGTAACTCATGACGAGCGACATCACCTCCGCCGACCTGCTCCGTTCCGAGGAGGAGGCGATCGCCGAGGCCGGAGAGAAGTTCGCGATGGTCGGGCTGACGTTCGATGATGTGCTGCTGCTTCCTGCCGAATCGGATGTGATTCCGAGCACGGTGGACACCAGTACCCGGCTGTCGCGCAACGTCGTGTTGCGGGTTCCGCTGTTGTCGGCGGCCATGGACACGGTCACCGAGGCACGTATGGCCATCGCGATGGCCCGCCAGGGTGGAATGGGCGTGCTGCAACGCAACATGCCCATCGACGAGCAGGCGCAGGCTGTGGAGATCGTGAAACGGTCGGAAGCCGGGATGGTGACCGACCCGGTCACCTGCTCGCCCCACGACACGCTCGCCGAGGTCGACGCCCTGTGCGCGCGGTTTCGGATTTCCGGTGTTCCCGTTACCGATGCCGCGGGCACGCTCGTGGGCATCATCACCAACAGGGACATGCGGTTCGAACTGGACCACAGCAAGGCCGTCAGCGAGGTCATGACCCCCACCCCGCTGGTGACCGCGCAGGTCGGGGTGACGGCTGACGCGGCGCTCGGCCTGCTGCGTCGGCACAAGATCGAGAAGCTGCCGATCGTGGACGGCGCGGGAAAGCTGCGTGGCCTGATCACCGTCAAGGACTTCGTCAAGACCGAGCAGTATCCCGACGCCACGAAGGACACCGACGGAAGGCTGCTCGTCGGCGCGGCCGTGGGGGTCGGCGCGGACGGGCATCAGCGGGCGATGGCGCTCGCCGACGCCGGTGTGGACGTGCTGATGGTCGACACCGCGCATGGGCATTCGCGCGCCGTGCTGGAGACGGTGGCGAGGCTGAAGAAGGAACTCGGCGACACCGTCGACGTGGTCGGCGGCAATGTCGCCACGCGTGCAGGAGCGCAGGCGTTGGTCGACGCAGGCGCGGACGCGGTGAAGGTCGGTGTCGGTCCCGGTTCCATCTGCACCACTCGGGTCGTGGCCGGGGTGGGCGTGCCGCAGATCTCGGCGATCTACGAGGCCGACAAAGCATGCAGGCCCGCCGGTGTCCCGGTGATCGGTGACGGCGGGATCCAGTACTCCGGTGACATCGTGAAGGCCATCGCGGCCGGGGCGTCGTCGGTGATGCTCGGCAGCCTCCTCGCCGGTACCGCAGAGGCACCGGGTGAGGTGATCCTGGTCAACGGCAAGCAGTACAAGACCTACCGGGGTATGGGGTCGCTCGGCGCGATGCGGTCGCGTGGGGAGGTGCGCTCGTACTCCAAGGACCGCTACGCCCAGGACGACGTGCTCTCCGAGGACAAGTTGGTGCCGGAAGGCATCGAGGGTCGCATTCCGTTCCGTGGCCCGTTGTCGGGTGTCGTGCATCAGCTCGTGGGGGGTCTGCGTTCGGGCATGGGATACGCGGGCGCGCAGACGATCGCCGAGTTGCAGCGCGCGCAACTGGTGCGGATCACGTCCGCGGGGCTGAAGGAAAGCCACCCGCACGACGTCACGATGACCGTGGAGTCCCCGAACTACACCACCCGGTAGCCGGACGGACTCGGCAGGGTGCCGACAATGGTCCGGCAGTATTGGCTCCAGGAGGGACTTCACGTGCGGGATCTGGTCGAGATCGGCATGGGGCGCACCGCGCGGCGGTCGTATGACCTCGATGACATCGACATCGTGCCTTCGCGGCGCACGCGCTCGTCAAAGGTGGTGTCGACGGGTTGGCAGATCGACGCCTACCGCTTCGAACTGCCGCTGGTGACCCACCCGACGGACGCGGTGGTCTCGCCGGGGACCGCGGTGTCCATCGGCAAGCTCGGGGGTCTGGGGGTGCTCAACGCCGAGGGGTTGTGGGCGCGGCACGCCGACGCCGACGCGGCACTGGGCCGCATCGCCGACGCCGCGAAAGCGGGCGCCGAGTGGTCCGAACTCGTGGGGTTGCTGCAGGAATTGCACTCCGCGCCCATCCGTTCGGACCTGCTCGTCGAGGCGATCCGGGGTGTGCGTGAGGCTGGTGTCACCGTGGCCGCGCGGGTCAGCCCGCAGCACGCGGCCGAACTCACTCCCGACCTGTTGGCGGCCGGCGTCGAGATCCTCGTGGTGCAGGGCACCATCGTGTCTGCGGAGCACGTGGCCCGCGACGGTGATCCGCTGAACCTGAAGCAGTTCATCTCCGACCTCGATGTTCCCGTGATCGCGGGCGGCGTGAGCGACTACCGCACCGCGATGCATCTGATGCGGACGGGCGCTGCCGGGGTCATCGTCGGACACGGGCACAGCCCCGGTGTGACGAGCACCGACCGGGTGCTTGGTATCGGTGTGCCGATGGCGACCGCGATCATCGATGCCGCCGCCGCGCGCCGTGACTACCTCGACGAGACGGGCGGGAGGTACGTGCACGTACTCGCCGACGGCGGGGTGAACTGCAGCGGCGACATCGCGAAGGCGATCGCCTGCGGTGCGGATGCGGTGATGCTCGGTGCGCCGCTTGCCGCCTGCAGCGAGGCGCCGGGCAGGGGGTTGTACTGGACTGCGGCCGCTGCCCACCCGTCGCTGCCGCGCTCGCGGGTGACGCAGGTGGCCAACCAGGATGTGGACCTCAAGACCTTGCTGCACGGTCCCGCGACGGATGCCGAGGGCGTGGTGAATCTCTTCGGTGCGTTGCGCCGCGCGCTCGCCAAGACCGGCTACTCCGACCTGAAGGAATTTCAGAAGGTCGGCCTCACCGTGCGCGCCTGAACCGCGTTTTGCCCGCGAAACGTGGTCCGTGGGCCTGCGCAGGGCACGTTTCGCGGGCAAAACGCTGTCCTCGACCTTGGTAACTCGGCAGTAACTTACCTCTGGTCAGAAGTGTTGTCCGGGGCTAGGCTTTACCTGTGACTTCGCGTAACACCATCGAGCCCGACTACGACGTGATCGTGGTCGGTTCCGGCTTCGGGGGAAGCGTCGCGGCGCTGCGACTCACCGAGAAGGGCTACCGCGTGGCGGTGCTCGAGGCCGGTCGCAGATTCTCCGACGACGAGTTCGCGAAGACCTCCTGGGACGTGCGCCGATACCTGTGGGCGCCTGCGCTCGGGTGCTACGGCATCCAGCGCATCCACCTGCTCAAGGACGTCATGGTTCTCGCGGGCGCGGGCGTGGGAGGCGGCTCGCTCGTTTACGCCAACACGCTGTACCGACCGCTGAAGCCGTTCTACACCGACACCCAGTGGTCCCACATCACCGACTGGGAGGCCGAACTCGCCCCGCACTACGACCAGGCGAGCCGAATGCTCGGCGTGGTCACCAACCCCACCGTGACCCCGGTCGACCGGGTGATGCGCAAGGTCGCGGCCGACATGGGCGTGGCCGACAGCTACCACCCCACGCCGGTCGGCGTGTACTTCGGTAATCCGGGCGAGCAGGTCGCCGACCCCTACTTCGGGGGTGCCGGGCCCGCCCGGACCGGCTGTACCGAATGCGGCTCGTGCATGACCGGTTGCCGGGTGGGCGCGAAGAACACCTTGGTGAAGAACTACCTCTACCTCGCCGAGCAGGCGGGGGCCGAAGTCGTCCCCCTCACCACTGTGACCGCTGTGCGGCCACGCGGCGACGACACGTTCGAAGTCGACGTGCAAAAGACCGGGACCACGGCCCGACGGTTCCGTAGCACTCTCACCGCGCGGCACGTCGTACTCGCGGCAGGCACCTGGGGCACCCAACGGCTGCTGCACCACATGCGCGACACCGGCGCGTTGCCCCGGCTTTCCGGCAGGCTCGGCGAGCTGACCAGGACCAACTCCGAAGCCATCGTCGGAGCGGCCCGCACGTCGGTGGACCCGGACAACGACTACAGCCGTGGGGTGGCCATCACCTCCTCGATTCACCCGGACGAGACGACGCACATCGAGCCGGTGCGCTACGGCAAGGGCAGCAACGCCATGAGCCTGCTGCAAACCATCGCCACCGACGGCGCCTCCGAAGTGCCGCGGTGGCGGCAGGCACTGCGGTTCGCCCTGCGACACCCGGTTCGGACGCTGAAACTGCTCAGCGGCTACCGGTGGAGCGAGCGCACCGTGATCCTGCTTGTGATGCAAAGCCTCGACAACTCCATCACCACCTACACCAAGCGAGGGCTGTTCGGCCGCCGCCGCTACACCTCGAAGCAGGGTCACGGTGCGCCGAACCCGACATTCATCCCCGCCGGTCACGAGGCGAATCTGCGTACCGCGGAGCACATCGGCGGCACGGCGGGCGGCACCTGGGGCGAGATCTTCAACATCCCCCTCACCGCGCATTTCATCGGTGGCGCCCCCATCGGCATCAGCGCAGAAGACGGCGTCATCGACCCCTACCACCGGGTTTTCAACTACCCCAACCTGCATGTCGTCGACGGTGCGGCGATCACGGCGAACCTCGGGGTCAACCCTTCGCTGACCATCACGGCGCAGGCCGAACGCGCCTTCTCGCTGTGGCCCAACAAGGGTGAGACCGACCCTCGGCCCGCGCAGGGCGAGAAGTACCGCAGGCTCGATCCGGTGGCCCCGAAGAACCCGGCCGTCCCCGCGCACGCTCCCGCGGCGCTCACCGTGGAGACGTAGGGGCAGGCAGCACGGTGATGCGCTCCTCGGTGAGGGTCTGGATGGCTCCTCCCACCGAATCCGGCCGGTAGATCGGCACGTCACCGATGGTCACCTCGCCCGCGTCGAGGTCGGCGGAGGCCCGCAGCGCCAGTTGGACATCGCGGGTGAACACTCCCGTCCTCGGCCCCTTCGCCGCCTCGAAAGCAGCTTCGATCGATTCGGCGACAGTGACCACCAGTACGGGGCCGAACGCCGTTGGACGCAACACCCGGGCCTGGGCACCGACATCGGTGAGCAGTGTGGGTTCCACGGTGTTGTCGGTCCGGGTGCCGCCCGTGAGCAGTTTGGCGCCCTCCGTAACAGCCTCTTCGATCCAGCCGACGACCCGTTGCGCCGCGGACTCGTCAGCCATCGGGCCGACGGAGACGCTGCTGTCATATGGATCGCCGATGCGCTGGTCGCGCACCGCTTCCGCCAGTTTCGGCACGAAGTCGGCCGCGATGGCTCGCTGCACCACCACCCGCCGCACCGCGACGCACGACTGCCCAGCCTGTCCGGTTCCCGCCGCGGCGATGCGGCGGGCTGCGTGGTCGAGATCGGGCCAGTCCGCCAGGACGATGGCCGCCGCCTGGCCACAGCCGGTCTCCGGCACAGGCACCAGCCGGGTGTCGGTTTCCAGCGTGGCGGTGTCCTCGACCGGCAGCACGGAGAACGCCTCGTCCGGCAGGTCGGCGTTGGCCAGCAACTCACCCAACGCCAGTGCCGAGAGCGGAGCCCGCTGCGTGGGTACGAGCACCACCGGCGCCGCGGCGGCCAGCGAAGCGGCGACCGCGCGGGCGGCCATGCCCAAAGGCGCGTGGAAGGGCACCTCTCCCAGTGCCGGTCCTCTCGGCACGCGCCGCGTCAGCGTCACCGTTCCCTCGCCCGCGGTGTCGGACTCCTGCCGCCGCGTTTCGCAGGCTAACCGCGCCGCGGACCGCAGCGTGGCGGTCGCCTCACCTACCTCGGCCTCGGCCCAGCGCAGCGGCTTGCCGCTCTCCGCCGTGATCATTTCCGCGAGTTCGTCGGCTCGGGTGGACAACCCGCGTGCCAACCGTTCCAGCGTGGTCGCCCTGTGCCTTGCCGAACTGGAGCGCACCTGCGCAGCGATACTCGCCGCCGCCGTCACGGCGTGCTCGACCTGCTGCTCGTCGGGGACGGCAACGGTGGCCACCTCGGTACCGTCGTAAGGGTGGGCGATGGTCACCGTGCGGCTGCCCTGCTCCGCGCGGCCTGCTACCCACACAGCCCTCGGCCGCGGCGTGATGGTGTCCATGCCAGCACGGTAACGGTGACCTGCGCTCATCGCGCGGCGGTTCACCTGCGACGATGGGTACGGCAACTCGTCCGATCGCCAGGAGGTCCGCGGAAGTGGCAGAAGGTCCCGTGCTCGTGCTGGACTACGGCGCGCAGTACGCACAGCTGATCGCGCGCCGCGTTCGCGAGGCACAGGTGTACTCCGAGGTCGTGCCGCACACCACGGCTGTCGCGGACCTGCTGGAGCGCGAGCCCGCGGCGATCATACTGTCCGGCGGGCCCGCCAGCGTTTACGCCGAGGACGCGCCCAAGGTGGACGCGGCGCTGTTCGAGGCGGGCGTTCCCGTTTTCGGGATCTGCTACGGGTTCCAGGCGATGGCTCAGGCCCTCGGCGGCACGGTCGAGCACACCGGGACGCGCGAGTTCGGCCGCACCGAACTCGGCGTGAACGGTGGCGCTTTGCACGAGGAGCTGCCTGCGCGGCATCCGGTGTGGATGAGCCACGGCGACTGCGTCACCAAGGCGCCGGAGGGTTTCCAGGTCACCGCGGGCAGCGAGGGCGCACCCGTCGCGGGATTCGAGGATCTCGACCGCAGGTTGGCCGGTGTGCAGTACCACCCGGAGGTGGCGCACTCGCCGCACGGACAAGAGGTGCTGCGTCGCTTCCTGCACGAGGTCGCGGGCATCCGGCCGCACTGGACCACCGCCTCCATCGTCGACGATCAGGTGGCGCGCATCCGCGCCCAGGTGGGTGATGGGCATGCGATCTGCGGCCTTTCCGGTGGTGTCGACTCGGCCGTAGCGGCCGCGCTGGTCCAGCGCGCGATCGGTGAGCGGCTCACCTGCGTGTTCGTGGACCACGGGCTGCTGCGCGCGGGCGAGCGCGCACAGGTCGAGCGCGACTTCGTGGCGGCGACCGGGGTCAAGCTCGTCACTGTCGACGCAAGGCAACGCTTCCTCGACGCGCTCGCAGGCGTCGTGGACCCCGAGGAGAAGCGCAAGATCATCGGTAGGGAGTTCATCCGCGTCTTCGAGCAGGCCGCACGCGACCTCAAGGCCAAGGGCGACGTCGAGTTCCTGGTGCAGGGCACGCTTTACCCGGACGTTGTCGAGTCAGGTGGCGGTACGGGGGCTTCCAACATCAAGAGCCATCACAACGTCGGCGGGCTGCCGGACGACCTGCGGTTCACGCTCGTCGAGCCGTTGCGGTCGTTGTTCAAGGACGAGGTCAGGCGTGTCGGCCTCGAGCTGGGTCTTCCGGAAACGATCGTGCACAGGCAGCCCTTCCCCGGCCCTGGACTGGGCATCCGGGTGATCGGCGAGGTCACCGCCGATCGGTTGGAGACGCTACGAGCAGCGGACGCGATCGCCCGTGAGGAACTCACCGCGGCCGGACTCGACAGCGAGATCTGGCAGTGTCCTGTCGTGCTGCTCGCCGACGTGCGCAGTGTCGGCGTGCAGGGCGACGGCCGCACCTACGGGCATCCGGTGGTGCTGCGTCCGGTCTCCAGCGAGGACGCGATGACGGCCGATTGGACGCGGTTGCCCTACGACGTGCTCGAGCGCATCTCGACCAGGATCACCAACGAGGTCGCCGAGGTGAACCGGGTGGTGCTCGACGTGACGAGCAAGCCACCCGGCACCATCGAGTGGGAGTGAGCCGCGAGCTCACTCCCTGCGGCCGCCTCGCATCGACGCCGCGAGCAGCAGCGTCCCTACCAGGACGGCGCCACCGGCCAGCACCCACCGCAGATCGACGTCCGGCAGCCAGGTAGCGCCGTCGGAGAGCACGTAGGCGGACACGAGCAGCGCCGCGACCCCGGACAGCAGGGTGACGATGTCCACCCGCCTGCGCACGGGCCGGGTCCCCGTTTCGTTCGGCTCAGCCACGACGCACCTCCACATTTCCGGCTCCGGCGACCACCTCGAGTGACAGCCGCTGGCCACCCTCGCCGTCGTCGCCGAGGTCGACACCGCTGATCGGCGCGGTACCGGCCCCGGACTGTTGCCTGCCGAGGCAGTCGACGTTGCCCACACCGGCCTCACATTGGTAAGTGACGTCAGCGGTCGCAGGCACGATCACCGTGATGTTGCCCGCGCCGTTGCGCACCGCCGTCTCCACCAGGGTGGTGGCCTGCAGCTGCCGAAGGTCGAGCTGGATCTCGCCGGCCGTGCGTTCGTAGACCGGCAGCACCTCAGCCGCTGTGCGAGGTGCCGCGTCGAGTTCTCCGACCCCGCCGCGGAAGTCGTTCAGCGGGAGAGCGGTCAGCACCAGCCCGGCCACTGCGAGCGGAACCGCCAGCCCGGTCAGCCACTGACCGCCTCCGAGGAAGGCACTGAGCACGAGTCCGGCCCCGACGACGCCGAGTACCAGGCCGATCACGTGGGCGGCGGTGAACCACGGCACTGCCTCGGCGACCAGCGCCGAACCCACGCCCCCCACCACGATGGCCAGCCCCAATGTGGCGAAAGCGACCTTCGAGCGGGGACGGCGGGGTCGTGGTGGCGGTGGCGCAGGTGCCGGTTCGGGCAGCTTCCAGGCAAGTGGCGCCGCGCCGAGCGGGTCCCAGGTGCCGTCCTGTGTTTGCTGTGTGCCTGCCGCCGAGCCGCCCGCCGCTGTCGCCGCGGTGTCGGCCGCTGCGTAGCCGGCGTAGTTCGAGGTCGCACCCACCGTGGGCGGTGCGGGCCGGTTGAACTGGCCGCGGCTTCTGTGCAGCAGGTACAGCGCCGTCACAAGCAGTGCCATGCCGATGAAGCCGCCACCGTCGAACCAGTCGCCCGCGAAGGCCCAGCCCGACACCGGGAACAGCAGCAGGCACAACAGCACCGCGAACGGCTTGGACACCGAACTGCGGCCCTTGCCGATCAGGCTCTCGAAGGCGGACACCTCGTCTGCCTCCGCGGGCAGGAAGAGCCAGCCGAGCAGGTACGCGGTCAGGCCGATGCCGCCGAAGACCGTGGTCGCGACCAGCGCGACGCGCACCACGACGGGGTCGATGCCGTAACGGTTGCCGATGCCCGCCGCCACCCCGGCGAGCTTGCGCCCCTGGTGGGGCCGTCTCGGCCTGCTGGCCCAGAAATCCTTCACGGTCTCTTCGAAGCCGTCCAACTGCCTCGAGGTGTTCGTCGCGGCGTTCATGCTCTCGAGGATGCGCTCGCCCTTGCCACTTCCACATCCGGGAATCCCCTGAACTTGCCCGCCGCCGGCCAGGGTGGGGGTCGAATCAGGGACTTCCCTGATGAAACACCTCCTATGCTGGTGTGACCATGGATGACGTGCAGGAACATGCCACCGAGGAGCGCACGGCGAACGAGGCCGCGCGCCCGGTGCCCGCCGCGAGCAGGTCGCAGCTCGGCATTCAGGTGGCGGCCTCACCCAGCGGCCCGCCGAAGCTGTATCGGCGCCGTACCGGTCGGGCACTCGCGGGCGTAGCGGGCGGCCTGGCCGACCACCTCGGCGTCAAGGTGCTGTGGGTACGGGCGACCTTCGCCGTGTTGGCTGCCTTCGGCGGTGTCGGGCTGCTTGCCTACGGGCTGTTGTGGGCGTTCGTGCCGCAGCAGTCCAGGGACGAGCCACCGACCGTGGAATCGGCGAAGGAGCGCCAGCAGGCGTACGGGCTGCTCGCGCTGGGCATCGGGCTCACCGTCGCGGGTGGTGCGATCACCGGCATGCTCAGCGGCTGGGTGGGCCTGCCGGTGGCGGTCGCGCTCGTCGGCGCGGCCGTGGTGTGGCGAGAGGCCGACGAGTCCCAGCGGCGCCGCTGGCGTGACGGGGCCCGCAGCGGTGTGGCCGGTGCCGTCCTCGGCGGTCGGGGCTGGTCGGCAGCCGTTCGGGTGCTCTCCGGTGTCGCGCTCGTGATGACCGGTATCGGCGTTGTCGTGCTGCGGGGCAGCAGCTTCGACCAGGTGCAGTTCGCGCTCATCTCGGTGTTGGCCACGCTGGTCGGCGTCGCCGTGCTGACCATCCCGTTCTGGTTGCGGCTGGTTCGCGATCTCGGTGAGGAACGGCGTGCCCGCATCCGCACCGAGGAGCGCGCCGAGATCGCGGCGCACCTGCACGATTCGGTGCTGCAGACGCTGGCACTGATCCAGAAACAGTCTGAGTCCCCGCGTGAGGTCGCCCGGCTGGCGAGGGGGCAGGAACGCCAGTTGCGGACCTGGCTGTACGGGCCCTCCGGATACGGCGCCCCCAAGCAACCGGACGGCGACGGCCACGGCACACCGGCAACGCTGTCGGAGGCCATCGCAGGAGTATGCGGACAGGTGGAGGACACTTTCGCGATCTCGGTCGAGCAGGTGGTCGTGGGGGAGGCCGAACTCGACGAGTCGCTTGCGGCGCTGGTGCACGCGGCGCGCGAGTCGATCGTGAACGCCGCCAAGCACGCCGGTGTGGAAGAAGTCAGCGTGTACGCGGAGGTGGAGCCCACTTCGGTGACGGTGTTCGTGCGTGACCGGGGCAAGGGGTTCGATCCCGACGCGGTGCCGGAGGACCGGCACGGGCTCAGCGACTCCATCAGGGGCAGGATGGAGCGCAACGGCGGCTCGTGCAGGCTGCGCACGGCACCGGGGGAAGGTACCGAGATACAGCTGGCGATGCCGCGCAAGGCCATGGCCAAGACCACTCAGGGGGCGACGTGACGGAAGACAAGCACACGCGGGGACCGGTGACGGTGTTCCTCGTGGACGACCACGCGCTGTTTCGCGCGGGGGCGCGCACCGAACTGGAATCGATCACCGACGAGGTTCGGGTGGTCGGTGAGGCCGGTTCGGTGGCCGAGGCGGTGGCCGGTATCGCGCGGGCCCGGCCGCAGGTGGTGCTGCTCGACGTGCACATGCCCGACGGAGGCGGCGCCGAGGTGTTGCGGCGGGTGCGACCCGAACAGCCGGATGTGGTGTTCCTTGCGCTGTCGGTCTCCGACGCCGCCGAGGACGTGATCGCGGTGATCAGGGCAGGAGCTCGGGGCTACGTCACCAAGACGATCTCTTCGCGGGAACTGGTGCGGGCGGTGGTGCGCGTCGCCGACGGCGACGCCGTGTTCTCGCCGCGGCTGGCGGGCTTCGTCCTCGACGCCTTCGCCGACCGGCCGGGCGCGGAGCCGATCAGCGATCCCGACCTCGACCTGCTCACTCCGAGAGAGCGTGACGTGCTTCGGCTGCTCGCCCGGGGCTACGCCTACAAGGAGATCGCCTCGGAGTTGTTCATCTCGGTGAAGACCGTGGAGACGCACGTGTCGAGCGTGCTGCGCAAGACACAGCTTTCGAACCGCTACGAGTTGTCCCGCTGGGCCTCCGACCGCCGCCTGGTCTAGTGGGGCGGTCGCCGCGGTGGCCTCACATCACGGCGAACAGCAGCGCGAACGCTGCCGCGACGACCAGTGCCGCCAGGCTCCACGTCCACGATCGCGGGAGTGAACTCAGCCGCCCCCTCCTCGGTGCGGCGGTGGTGGTGGGGCCTGCCTGCGCGGGAATCCGAGGCGGCCGTGGCAGCAGCGGAACGGTCGGCATGGCGGGCGCGGTCGGAGGTACGAACCCGTTCTGCTGGCCTTTGCTGATCGCCTGCAGTGCCTTGATCGTGTCGGTCAGGATCGGGCGCAGGTCGGGGTCGGTGCGTAGCAGTTTGAGCAGTGCACCGGTGAGTGGCCCGGTCCGCCGGGGTACCACCGGCTCGCCGGTGCCGTCCGGCCCGAAGGGTGGCGTGCCTTCCACGGCGGTGAACAGCGTCGCCCCGAGGGAGTAGGCGTCGGAGGCCGCAGTGGCGGGTTCCCCGTTGGCGACCTCGGGTGCGCGAAAGGCCGGGTCCGCCGATGGCAGCGAGAAGCCGAAATCGGTGATCTTGACGCCGCCGTCGTCGGCGAGCAGGACGTTGCCGGGCTCGACCGCCGAGTGGGGCACTCCGGCGGCGTGTGCGGCCGACAGCGCCGAGGCGAGAGCCACACCGAGATACGCGGCCTGTCCCGGGGTCAGCTCGCCGTGCTCGGCAAGGAAGTCGGCCATGTTGCGGGAAGGGACGTATTCCATGACCAGCCAGACGTCGCCGTTGTCTGAGAAGGCGTCGTAGACGGCGACAGCGCTCGGGTGGGTGACCTTCGTGGCTCGCTGCCCTTCCCGCAGCGCGAGCTGTTTGGCTTGCTCCGGGTCACGGTCGGGCGGCAGGTAGAGGGTCTTGGCCGCGACGGTGCGGTACAGCATCGTGTCGAACGCCAGCCACACGATCCCGGCACGGCCGCGACCGATGGGTTGGTCCAACCTGTACCGTCCGCCGACGAGAGTGCCTTCCGTTCCCTTCACGCCACCCCTTGTACCGCCACACGGGTCAAACAAACATCAATCGCGTGTGTCGTCCACCTAAGAAGTGGTGGATGTTGGCGACGACGTTTCCGTCGTCGTCGAAGTCGGCTCCACAGGAGGGGTCGACGTGGTCGTCGATGTCTCCTCGGTCGGCTCGGCCGTCGTCTCCGGCGGCGGTGGCGGCTCGGGCTGCGGCGTGTACTCCTCGACGGAGGTCTCGGTTTCCACGGTCTCCACCGGCTCTTGCGAAGTGGTCGTGGTGGGTCGCGGAGTCGGGGAGGACATCTGCGAGGTCGTCGCTACCGGACGCTGTGGAGGGTCTTCCTGTTCGGCGTCGCTGCCTCCGGGACTGCCGAAAACCCAGAAGGCGAACGCCGCCATCCCGACGACCACCACGCTGCCGATGGCGGCCGGTATCTTCCAATTGCCCTGTTGCTGGTCGTCCGCCGGGTCGCCGTAAGGCTCGTAGCGCTCGTCGTAGTGCGCGTCGTCGGTGCCTTCGTAGCTGCCGTAGCCGTCGTAGTCGCCGTACTCGTCGCGACCGTAGCCACGGTAGACGCCGTAGTCGGCGGTGTCGTCGAGATCCCCGTAGGGCACCGCACGGGTACGGTCTGGTGCTGCCGTTCCTGGGTAGCCGTCGTAGGGCTCGGTGGGGTAACCCTGCCCCGGGTAACCAGCGGCGTAGTGCCCGGCGGCCGGCCCCTCGGCACCGTACGGGCCGTTCGCGCCCTCCCCGAGATTTCCGGAGTGGGCGGTCGGCATCGCGTCGTCGTTGGCGGCGGCGGCGCCGAGCGCACCGCCGATCGCTCCCGCGCCCGCCGCACCGAGCACGGCGGTGCTGCCGGGGCCGGACGACTGCAACCGCGTCGGGTCGTCGGTGCCTCCACCGATCGGGGTCTCGCCTCGGGCGACAGCCGAGAGCAGTTCCTCGCATTCCTGCGCCGTCGGCCGGTGCCGGGTGTCCGGGTGCAGCATCACGGCGAGCACGCTCGCGAGTGGGCCCGACTGCCGTGGTGGGTTGATCTGCCCAGCGGCGACCGCGTGCAGCAAGCTGAGGGTGTTCTCACTCAGGCCGAACGGTGGCTGCCCCTCGGTGGCTGCGTAGAGGGTGGAGCCCAGCGAGAAGATGTCCGACTCCGGGCCGGGATTGCCCCCGATCGCCACCTCCGGTGCGAGGTAGGCGGGGGTGCCCGCGATCATTCCCGTCTTGGTGACGGTGACGTCGTCCTTCGCTCGCGAGATGCCGAAGTCGGTGATCTTCACGAGTCCGCTGCCGGTGAGCAGGATGTTGCCCGGCTTGATGTCTCTGTGGACGATGCCGACCGCGTGAGCTTCCTTCAAGGCCGCGGCGATCTGCGCGCCGATCTTCGCCACCTCGAGCGGCGGAAGGGTCGTTCGCTGCCGCAGTTCCTCGGCGAGGCTCGTCGACGCGAGGTATTCCATGATCAGGCACGGCTGGCCGTTGTCGTCGGTGACGACGTCGAACACCGTGATGGCGTTCGGGTGATGCAGCCGCGCGGCGATCCTGCCCTCGCGCATGGTCCGCTGCCGCGCGTCCTCCGCCTCGTGCTCGTCGAGACCTGGCTGCAGCAACAGTTGCTTGATCGCGACCGTGCGGTGCAGCACCTCGTCGTGCGCCTGCCAGACGGCGCCCATGGCACCGGTCCCGATCCGCTTGATCACGCGGTAGCGGCCGGCGACCAGGCGACCCTCGTCGCTCACGCGACCTCCTTCGGGCTCGCACATACCGGTGGTTCGTGTGCCGGCTTACCGAGACCGACCCGTGACAGATTAGGCCGCTCACTCTGTGCACACACGGGCGGCACTCTCGGGGATGGCTGCCAGACCCGATCGGTGCCTACTGTAACGGGTTCACTTCGTCTTGACCGAGACGAGGGTCGCGTCGTTGATCAGAAGTCGTGGTCCGCTGGTGAATCGGAGCAGCTGGGTCAGGCGTAGCGGCGTGCCGTCGGCGGGCACCATCGTTACCACGGCCCGCACCGTGCCGTCGGCAGCGTGCCGGACATCGTCCAGCCGGATCGATCGCATCGAGCGCCAGGCACGGACCAGGTGGTCGTCGTGTTCGCCTGCGAGCGCGGGGCCGAGCAGGCGCAGCGCTTCGGTCGGTTCGGAGGCAGCCAGCTGGTAGAAGTCACGGACCGCGTCGAGTTCGTCGGTCTGCGTATCCATCGCGGTGGCGGCCGATTTGCCCGCCTCACCCTGCCCCGGGTCGGGGGCGTTACCGACCGCAGGCGAACCCTCGACCGCGTCGGCTTCGGTGGCGGGTTCTTTCGGGCCCGCCGCCTCAACGGACGGCTCGCGCCGGGTCTCCATCTCCGTCTCCGCGCGGCCCGCAGGCAACGCGAAACCGCCGAGTGCGGCAGCACCCGTGATGGCGGGCGGTCTTGAGTTCTCCGCGCCGTGGCGCTCGCCCGACTCGGAGAGCGAGGCCGCGATGTAGAGCGAAGCCAGCAGCAGGGCCGTCGCCACGAACAAGGCGATGAGCTTGGCGCGCCGCGCGAACTTGCTCTCGGGCTCGCGCGGTTGTTCGTTGTCGGCGCGATCGGGCCTGCGGATCGGCGGCGGCAGGTACCTTCGGGGCTCGCTCGCCTGCTCGCCATCTACGCCATCTACGCCGCCGCGAGCGGACTCGCGGTCCATCGCGTCGTCGACCTCGTCGATGACGACGGTCTGTTGCTGTCCTGGTTGACGTGGCACACGTCGGTCGTGCACTGCTCGCCCTCGTCCGTCTCGCCTGAACATGTTGTCTCGTGGACTCTTCGTGCGGACCCCTGGACGACAGGTAATCGCGTCCGGCGGCTTCGCGCCAGATCTCGGTGCGGCACGGTCGGTGGAAAGTCGCCGCCATACGGTGAACGGCAAAGGTTGTCACCCGTTCGGAGCAACTTTACGCCGCTCACCGCTTCGCACGTGCAGCGGAATGTGCGGATGATGCTGCATCCGCAGGTGAATCAGTGCAGGTCAGGGCACCGCGTGCTGGTTACCCTCCGTCCGAGGAAATCTTCTCGTTCGCTTCGAACACGAGCTTGCGGGTCTGCCGCTCCTTGCTGCCGTCCGTGTAGGTCACATCGATCTCGTTGAGGGTGTAGCCCTCGTTCTGGTCGATGTAGACGTGCCGGATCTCCACGTAGGCGATCTCGGCGTACCTTTCGCGCAGCCCGTCAGGGCCTTCCGCGGCGAGTTCACCCGTGGTGAGTTCGTATGCCGCCTCGGCGTCCTCGGTGACCGTGTTCAGGTACTCCTGGGAGCGCTGGGCGAGCGTGTCGGCGTCGTATGCGGCGAACAGGTGAGCAGGTTCGGCCGTCTCGGTCGGCGCCGGAGTGACCGGAGGTTTGCTCGGTTCGCTCGACGGCGTCGCGGAGGAGGTCGCGGTGGAGGTGGGCTCACCCGAAGTGGACGAGCCGGTCGGTTCCGCGTGCGAGGACCCGGTCGAGCGCAGATCCACCGAAACGTTGCCAGCATCGGCGCCGGGTGGCGGAGTGCCCGCGGGAGCGTTGTCGGTCTGCGACGGTTCGCCCGGTGTTGCTGTCCGGTCGCCCGCGTAACCCCCGCCGGGCAGCATGGGCGCACCACCGTGCCGGTCCGGCCAGCCTTCCAGCGCCGCCTGCTGCGGCTGCTGTGGCGGTTGTCCCACCAGCACCGACCCGGCGAACAGCAGTGCGATGACAACGGCGCCGGACGACAACGTCGCGAACCACGCCGCCTTTCGCCACGTGCGCGGCGGCGTGACCGATGCGGGAACCGAGCCCAGGTCGAACTTGCCGAGACCGTCCGGCGGCGGGGCGAGGTAGACCCTGGCGTCGTCAGCGTGCTCGGCCGCTTCCGCGTCGGTCACCGTGGTGGGCGCGGGGTCGGTCAGCGACACCTTCTTGCGCCGGACGGTGGGCTGCTCGGCGAGTTCGGGATCGACGTCGTCACGGATGCCGGGACTGGTGGCTTCGGCTTCGCGGGGGGCGCCTGCGTCGCCTGCAGGCGGCGGTATCGGCAACCGCCCGCGTGAGGTGGCGAACTCCGGCGGGTCGGGCCTGTCCCGGCCGGTGCGTCGAAGAGCCGGAGGAGGTGGTGGTAGCTGTGGCGGTGGTGGCGGTGCCTTCGGTACCGCTGCGCGTGGGTTGGGCGACCCGCCGTTGCGAGGCGGGCGCGGCACGGCCGCCATGGGCGAGGTTTCGGGGTCGGAGGTTGCCGGGCGTCGGTCCCGCTCCGGTCTGGGCGGGGGTGTGGCTCGGGTGCCCGTCAATCGGTGTCGTGGGGAGTCGGCCCTGCCGCTCATGGTCGGCGGGCCCCTTCCAAGGCGCGCGGCCGAGCCGCGGCGGCACCGGTGTCCGGCAAGGAGCCGCGGCCACGAGCACCCACACGTTCGTGAATCGAAATCTGCAAATTGCTCGCGACTGCACTCACCCGCATCAGAGTAGGAGCTTTCGCGTCTGCGTGTGGGGTGAGGAAGCCGGCTCGCGCGGATATCACTCCACTGGGCGCACGAGGTTGCGCGTGTCACCCACCGCTGCGGTAGCGCGACTGCGTTGACTGCAGTGCCTTGCCCGCGGTGGTGCCCGCGCCGACAGCGAGGATGATCGCCACGATGTCGAGGGCGGGGCCACCCGCGGTGAGCAGCAGCGCGAGCAACGCGGCCGCGGTGGTGCCCCCAGCGACGCCCCACCGGGACCGCACGTACTGCGCGATCGGCGCGCCGCCGGGTCGCTTGTTGGCCGCGCTGTTCAGCATGGCCAGGTAACCGGCATGGCCGAGCGCGGCGAGCACCCCCGCGATGGCGATCACGACGGCGATCAGGTTGATGATCGTGTCCATGTGTCCAGTGTGCCCGTTACGGGTGCGGTCCGGCTTCGGGGAAAGCCCCTGATTTCGTACCCGACCTCACCGGCCGAGGCGCCCACGCCCCAGGTTGAGCAGGGCCATCGCCAGCTGCCTGCCTTCGGGGCCCAGCTCCCGGTAACGGGCGAGCACGTCGATCTCCCGGTTGTAGACGATCCTGGGACCGCCCGCCGCCATGCGGGCAGCGCCGATCTTCTTGGAAACCTCGGCTCGGCGCTTCACCAGGCGCAGGATCTCGGCGTCGAGCCAGTCGATCTCCTCGCGCAACGCGTCGATGTCGCCGGCCGCCGGTTCCGCCTTGTCGTGAGTCTGCGCGTCCATGTGGACCTCCGGTCGCTGTGGTCTTGCCGGCATCCCCGGGCCCGAGCCGACGAAAGCCCCGGGTCCGTGGACTCCGGGGCTTCGTGATGGCTGCTTACGGCGCTACGCGATCACGGGAACCGGAGTCCGGATCCCGTAGAAAAATCGAAACGCGTAGTACCGCACGAGCCGAGTATGGCACATGGACCCGCCGTCGGACCCCCCAGGTAGCGTGGAATCACAATGAGCACCCTGTTCGATCTCCCCCCGGAACCCAGCAGGCACGCGGCGCTGCTCGACGACCTGAATCCGGCTCAACGCGCCGCTGTGGAGCACACCGGATCGCCGTTGCTCGTCGTCGCGGGCGCGGGTTCGGGCAAGACGCGTGTGCTGACAAGGCGGATCGCCTACCTGCTCGCCGAGCGGGGCGCGCATCCCGGCCAGATCATGGCGATCACCTTCACCAACAAGGCGGCCGCGGAGATGCGCGACCGGGTCAGCGAGTTGGTCGGGCGTCGCGCGGGAGCGATGTGGGTGTCGACGTTCCATTCGATGTGTGTGCGCCTGCTTCGACGCGAGGCCAAGACACTGGAGATGACGTCGAGCTTCTCCGTGTACGACGCCGACGACAGCAGGCGGTTGATGACGCTCGTCGCCCGTGACCTCGACCTGGACCCCAAGCGGTACCCCGCCAGGGCGTTGGCGGCACACGTGTCCGGTCTGAAGAACGAACTGGTGGACGCCGACACGGCGGCGGAACGCGCGGCAGGCGACTTCGAGCGCAGGACCGCCGAGGCCTACCGGGAATACCAGCGCAGGCTCATGCAGGCCAACGCGATGGACTTCGACGACCTCATCATGCGCACGGTCGAGTTGCTGCAGGCCTTTCCCGACGTGGCCGAGCATTACCGGCGCCGGTTCCGGCACGTGCTCGTCGACGAGTACCAGGACACCAACCACGCGCAGTACACGCTGGTGCGCGAACTGGTCGGTACGAAGCCCACCGAGTCGGGTGTCGAGCCCGCGGAACTGTGCGTCGTGGGCGACGCCGACCAGTCGATCTACGCGTTCCGCGGCGCGACCATCCGCAACATCGAGGAGTTCGAACGCGACTTCCCGGCCGCGCGCACCATCCTGCTGGAGCAGAACTACCGCTCGACGCAGACGATCCTTTCGGCGGCCAACGCGGTCATCGCGCGCAACCCCAACCGCAGGGACAAGCGGCTGTGGACCGACTCAGGGCACGGCGAACGGATCGTCGGCTACGTCGCGGACAACGAGCACGACGAGGCCGCGTTCGTGGCGGGTGAGATCGACGACTTGGCCGACCGCGGCGAGGCAAAGTACTCCGATGTCGCCGTCTTCTACCGCACGAACAACCAGTCGCGAGTGTTCGAGGAGATCTTCATCCGGTTGGGCCTGCCGTACCGGGTCGTGGGTGGCGTGCGCTTCTACGAGCGTCGTGAGGTCCGCGACGCGCTGGCATACCTGCGGGTGCTGGCCAACCCGGACGACACGGTGAGCTTGCGGCGAATCCTCAACGTGCCCAAGCGTGGAATCGGTGACCGTGCCGAGGCGGTGGTGGCCACCCATGCCGAACGGGAGCGGGTTTCGTTCAGCTCGGCGTTGCGCGAGGCGGCGGCGGGCAAGATCGCGTTGCTGAACTCCCGCTCGCAGAAGGCGATCGCGGCGTTCGTCGAGTTGCTCGACGGGCTTGCTGAGTTGGTGGACTCCGGCGAGGAGGTGGCCGACCTGCTGGAGGCGGTGTTGGAACGGACCGGCTACCGCGCCGAACTCGAGGAGTCGGACGATCCGCAGGACGCCTCCCGGCTGGAAAACCTGGACGAGTTGGTAACCGTGGCGAGAGAGTTCACCGACTTCGCGCAGACCACCACCGGCGCGGACGAGGGTGAAGCCGAGGACGCGGGTGTGCCGGAGCCGGGATCACTGCCTGCCTTTCTCGAGCGCGTTTCACTGGTCGCCGACGCCGATTCCATCCCCGCTCCGGACGGGGAGAGCGAGCAGGACGATTCCGGGGTCGTCACGCTCATGACCGTGCACACCGCGAAGGGTCTCGAGTACCCGGTCGTCTTCTGCACCGGCTGGGAGGACGGCGTCTTCCCACATCTGCGTGCGCTGGGTGAGCCGAAGGAGCTGGCCGAGGAACGCAGGCTCGCCTACGTGGCCATCACCCGGGCACGCAAGCGGCTTTACGTCTCGCGTGCGCTGGTTCGCACCGCATGGGGCCAGCCGATGAACAATCCGGCCTCGCGCTTCCTGGACGAGATCCCCGCCGAACTCCTCGACTGGCGCAGGGAAGCACCGTCGGGCGCGGGGCAGGGCGGGTCACCGCGTGCGGCCACGACGTGGGGCAGGCGGATCGGCACGGGCGACGGATCCGCACAGGCCGGTATCGCGGCGAGCGGTATGCGGACCACTTCGTTCAAGGGGTGGAAGGCCGACTGGAAGGACACTGTCGCGCTCAAGCTTGACGTTGGTGACCGGGTCAGCCATGACAAGTACGGGCTGGGAACGGTTGTCGCCACCGAGGGGTCGGGCGCAAGAGCCACGGCGACGATCGACTTCGGCGCGTCTGGCACCGTACGGCTCATGCTCATCGGCAGTGTGCCGATGGTGAAGCTCTGAATCGCCGCTAGCAGATGGCGGGTGCTGACCCTTCCGAGTGAATCGTCGCGTCGGGCCCGAAACTGTCGGACCACCGCGCTAGTCTCTTCGTCGAACACAAGTTCGAATCGAGGAGCGAGCTATGCGGAGAAATGGTCGCACGCCGTGGCCCGAGGCTCTTCGGTTGTCGTCATGGCTGACCGGCGTTCCGATGGGCTGTGCGATGAGCGCGGTGCTACGGCTCGCCGCAGGGCTACGGCGGCTGCTACCGGCTCAGGGGGCCGATGTGGTGGGCGGGAGTCACGACGACGTCCGCATGCCCGCCGAGTCGGGGACAGTTCACCCGGATGGAGTGGTGTTCGCCGATCGGCGCCGCGCGAGGGGTGGTGACAAGTCGCTACAGGTAGACGCCGCGTTCGGCCAGCCAGGCACGCGGGTCCATCTTCTGCCCGGCCGCCGACCAGACTTCGAAGTGCAGATGGGGGCCGGTCGACTGGCCGCGGTTGCCCATTTCGGCGATGTAGTCGCCCGCTTTGACTCGTTGGCCGACGTACACCGAGTAGCTGTTGACGTGCCCGTAGACCAGAACGGTGCCGTCGTCGAGTTGCATGCGCACCCACAGACCGAAACCGCTGGCGGGTCCGGCCTCGATGATCGTCCCGTCCGCAGCGGCCACGATGGGGGTGCCCACGCTGTTGGCGATGTCGATCCCGTAGTGAGTCGTGCCCCACCGGGCACCGAATCCCGAGGTGAAGATGCCCTGAGCGGGCAGCACCGTCTTGGGCCGAGCGGCCTCCGCTGCGGCGCGGCGGGCCTCTTCGGCCTCCCGCTCAAGGCGTTCCTTCGTCACCTTCGCGCTGGTGGTGAGCTTCTTCGCCTCTGCGGAACCGTCTGTGGTCCGGGCAACCTGCAACAGGACAGGCGCCCCCGCGGGAGCGCCGCCACCCGTTCCGAGTGTCGCCTTCGCGTCACGGGAATTGGCCAACGGGGTGACGTCGGTCTTGGAGTCCGACGACGACTCACCTGCGGCTTGAAGGGTCTGACCAGCGGCGGCGGCGGCGAAAGCACCGGCGGCGACGGCGGCGACCACCACTCGGCCACGCAGGGCCGACGAGGGCGCGGGAAGCCTGTGCGATCCCCGGACGCGAACGACCGCACCGTCAAGTGCCTCTTCGAGTGCCGGGGAAGTAGCTTGGCCGCCGGGGGAGCGGTGTCGAGCCAAGACAGGGGCCTTCCGTTACTCGGGGAGCCAGGTCATGAGACACCGGGCGGGGGATCCCGGCGAGCGGTGTCGGGGGCACCACTCGATGGTCTGCAAGCCTCCGAGGAGGCTCGCCCACCACGTTCGTGACCTGACCGTAATGGGGACTGCGGGACAGTAACGAAATGGCGGCGCCCCTAGCAAGATCCGCATCCGGTTTACGCCGACCGAGGGAGGCCTTTGGGACGGACTAGAGGCGAATGACTCAAGGTAGAAGCGACACGGAGAGTTTGATGTGACTTGCGTTACATCTGCGCAACCGGGCGTTTGAAGCGCGTTGGTCGCTTCCGGCTGCAGCGTTGCCTCGCCAACCTCTCGCCAACTCCCCACTGACCGGGGTCGGGCAGTCAGGCCAGTGTGGTGCCCTCCGAACGAGCGGCCGTGACGTGCTCGGCGTTGCGGCGCGCGCGAGGCCCGCCGTTGCTAGCGTCGGAACGGTCAGTGCCCGCGAGTTGTGACCGACGGCGAGGGCTCTCTCTGATTTGGGTAGGGCGCCGGAAGTGGAGGTGTGTGATCGGGTCGAGTGCCGGCGATGCGGTCGTCTCACGCGTGAAGCCGTCGTCAGCGGCGCAGGAACGTTCCGCTGACTCGGCCACCTTGTTGTCCGCGTTGGTCGTAGCGGGACTGGCGGCCTCACTCCTGGCCGCGGGGGCGGCAGTTCCCGTCGTTGCCGGAGCGGAGCCCGCGTTCGCCAGCGCGCCACTTCTGGATGTGCTGGCCTTCCTTCCGGTTGCTGTGGCGATAGCCCTGGTGCTGAGCTCCAGGCGCGCGGCTGCCGCGGGCGTGCTCGTCGGCGCGGCCGCGCTGGCTCCCGGCAGACTGGTGCTCGACCTGCAGTTCGTGGCTGATCCGTCGATGGCTTCCCGGCCGGAGCTGTACATGCCGGGCGATCTGGTCACGCGTGCGCCGGCAGCGGGGCTGTGGTTACTGCTCGCCGGGCATCTCGCGGCAGCTGTAGCTGGCCTGTTGGCGCTGCGCGCCGTCGGCGGGAAACCGACGCTCGCCGTCGGCACGCCGGCATCCTCGGAACCGAGTGCGGACTCGGATGAGGAGGGAGTGCAGCGTTGGCGGCAGCGTTGGCTGCTGGTCGTGGTCGTCACCGCGGTGGTAGCCGCGTGTGGGCTGTTGATGGCACCGTTCGGCTCCGAAGACGTCTACCTGCTCGGGCGCAACGCTTTCGAGGGCCCTGCCGCGGCAATGGCCGGGCACCTGCTGTTGGCGTGCGCCTTGCCCGTCGGTGCCGCGTTCCTGATCACCTCCTCGGCGACGGCGGACTTCGCCAGGGGAGGACTCGCGGGCCTTGCCGTGGGCGTTACGGCACTGGCGGCGCCTCATGTGGTGAGCGGAGCGAGCCTGGAAGCGGTGGACCTCAGCTCCGGTCCCGTCGTCGCGCTCGCTGGCGCGGCCGGCCTACTCGCCGTGGCGGCCACCCGTCCCCGCGGTCGCGCTGAGGCCGCTGCGTTGACCGACCACGACCAGCCAGGCCACGCGCCGCAGGCCTCGGTACCGGGCCAGCTCCGGCTGCAACTGGTCACCGGCATCCTCGCGACACTCACCGCCGTCGTCGCCGTCATCGGGTCGTTCACGGCCCAGATCTCGACGGGCAGCTCGGTCGAGGCACCGGAAAGTCCTGCGCGCTGGTTGTTGCTGGCCTCCGGGCTGCTGGTGGGCGTGCTCGGTGTGACGATGTTCGTGCCCGCCGTCGCGGCGGCCGTGCGCCCCGTGCTGTCGGTGGCCTGGGTAGGCGTGCTCGTCGCGGGTACTGCCGTGCTCGACACAGCCATCACCGCGACCGGTGTTCCTGGCACGATGTCCGCCGGGCCGGGAGTGCTGTGGACGTGGCTCGCGATGTTCGCCGCCGTGGTCACCGCATGCTGTAGTGCCGTCACCGGAATCGTCGAGCGCGAGAACGCGGAGGCGACCATGGTCGGGGGCGCGATCACCCGGGCGGGTCTGAACATGCTGACACCGCTCGCGGCGGCCGCCATCCTCGCCGTCGCGGCGTTCGGGATGCCCGTCGTCGTGGCGCCCGATTATGTCGAGCCCGGCCTGTGGTCGGACTTCGGCACGCCGTCCTGGGGCCTGCTCGCCGGCGCGATCACCGTTCTCGCCGTGCTGGCGCTCGCAACGATCAGCAGGTCGGCGCGCGCGGCGGGGCTACTGGTAGGGGTGGCCGCGGTGCTCGGTTTGCGGGCCGCCGCGCTGCCCCTGGGAGAGGGCCATATAGCGGGCGCGGGGGCAGGGCCGGGGCTGTGGTTGGCCCTGGCGGGGGCCACTGCTGCGATGATCGCCGCCGGGATCGCGGTTGCCGACGCACGTAGCGCGCGCGGGCGCGCGGACGTTGAAGGTCAGCGGTGACCCCGATCTTGCTGGCCGAGTTGTGCCAACCGCACGAAGTCGCGAGCCAGGCCGCGCGCCATGCGTGACTCGGGTGGGGAGGTCGTCTACGCAGGCGTGCTGGGCACTCTGGAGCAGGTGCTGGCGGTCGTCGAATCAGGAAGACCCCCGAAGCACTGGTTCTGGCTGCCGGCTCGGCGCCGGGGGAGCGGCTCTTCGAAGCTGTTGTCACGGCTCTGCCGGAACTGCCTTTCTCGAGGATTGGAGTCGATGCAGACATCGCCCAGTGGTTCGAGCGTGGCGCGATCTGTGCCACAGGGTCCTGCTCGTGGCACTGGCGGTGACGGAGTTCACCGAATAGGGCCGCCTGTGCGTCCGGCGGGATCGCTAGGGTCGTCTGCGTCCGGCAGCAGGGTTATGCGTGAACCGCACATGTGTGTCGTCAGGAGCTGAAGTCGTGGATTTGTATGAGTATCAGGCGAGGGATCTTTTTGCTGCGCATGGTGTTCCGGTGTTGGCGGGGGCTGTGGTGGATGTGGCGGAGGATGCGTTTGGGGTTGCTGAGGGGTTGGGTGGTCGTGTCGTGGTGAAGGCTCAGGTGAAGACGGGGGGTCGGGGTAAGGCTGGTGGGGTGCGGTTGGCTGGGGGTCCGGGTGAGGCGGTGGAGGTTGCTCGGGCGATTTTGGGGTTGGAGATCAGGGGGCATGTGACGCGTCGGGTGTTGGTGGCTGAGGCGTCGGAGATTGCGGAGGAGTATTACTTTTCGTTTTTGGTGGATCGGGCGAATCGGACGTTTTTGGCGATGGCGTCGGCTGAGGGTGGGGTGGAGATCGAGCAGTTGGCGGTGGAGCGTCCGGAGGCGTTGGTGCGGGTGGCGGTGGATCCGTTGGTGGGGGTGGATCTGGGTACGGCGCGGGAGATCGTGGCCGAGGCCGGGTTCCCGGAGGCGGTGCGTGAGCGGGCGGCCGAGGTGGTGGTGGCGTTGTGGGAGACGTTCGTGGCCGAGGACGCCATGCTGGTGGAGGTCAACCCGCTGGTGCGGGACCCGCACGATGGGATCGTCGCGTTGGACGGGAAGGTGACGTTGGACGATAACGCCGCGTTCCGCCACCCCGGGCATGCCGAGTTGGTCGATGCCGAGGCCGAGGATCCGTTGGAGGCCAAGGCCAAGGCCAAGGACTTGAACTATGTCAAGCTGGACGGGCAGGTCGGCATCATCGGTAACGGGGCGGGGTTGGTGATGTCCACGCTGGATGTGGTGGCCTACGCCGGGCAGCGCCACGGTGGGGTGGCGCCGGCGAACTTCCTCGACATCGGGGGTGGCGCCTCGGCGGAGGTGATGGCGGCCGGGTTGGACGTCATCCTGGGCGACCCGGATGTGAACAGTGTGTTCGTCAACGTGTTCGGCGGGATCACCGCGTGTGATGCGGTGGCCACCGGGATCGTGGAGGCGCTGGGCATGCTCGGGGCGGAGGCGTCCAAGCCGCTGGTGGTGCGGTTGGACGGCAACAACGTCGAGCAGGGGCGCCGCATCCTGGAGCAGGCGGCGCACCCGTTGGTGACGCTGGTGGACACGATGGATGCCGCGGCCGACAAGGCCGCGGAGCTGGCCGCGGCAGGGGCGTGAGGGTAGCGATGTCGATTTTCCTGAACACCGATTCCAAGATCATCGTGCAGGGTTTGACCGGGGCCGAGGGCACCAAGCACGCCACGAAGATGCTGGCGGCGGGGTCGGCCATCGTGGGCGGGGTCAACGCCCGCAAGGCCGGGCAGCAGGTCCGCATCGGCGGCACCGAGTTGACCGTGTACGGCACCGTGGCGCAGGCGATGGCCGAGACCGGGGCGAACGTGTCGGTGGTGTTCGTGCCGCCCCGTTTCGCCAAGGACGCCGTGCTGGAGGCCATCGACGCCGGGATCGGCCTGGTCGTGGTCATCACCGAGGGCATCCCCGTGCACGACACCGCCGTGATGTGGGCCCACGCCTGCGCCACCGGCAACAAAACCCGCATCATCGGACCCAACTGCCCCGGCATCATCTCCCCCGGACAGTCCAACGCCGGCATCATCCCCGCCGACATCACCGGGCCCGGCCGTATCGGACTGGTGTCCAAATCCGGCACCCTCACCTACCAGATGATGTACGAACTACGCGACATCGGGTTCTCCACCTGCATCGGCATCGGCGGCGACCCCATCATCGGCACCACCCACATCGACGCCCTCCAAGCCTTCCAGGACGACCCCGACACCGACCTCATCGTCATGATCGGCGAAATCGGCGGCGACGCCGAAGAACGCGCAGCCGACTACATCCGCAACCACATCACCAAACCCGTCATCGGCTACGTCGCAGGCTTCACCGCCCCCGAAGGCAAAACCATGGGCCACGCAGGCGCCATCATCTCCGGCTCCACAGGCACCGCCCACGCCAAACAACAAGCCCTCGAAACCGCAGGAGTCAAAGTCGGCAAAACACCCACCGAAACCGCCGAACACGCACGGGAGCTCTACAAGGCGCTCTGAACACGGCGGCGCATACCAACCGGACACGAGGGCCGGGCACCACGACGGTGCCCGGCCCCGTCGCTGTTGGCGAAACCACTGTAGAAAGGGATGGGGTGAAACCGTCCGCGTGGCAGTCACGTCTAAGGCCCGGCGGCGCCTGGGCGGACGATGCGTTACCTTTCCGTTGCCACAGCCGTCTGAGCAGGGCTGACCGCGCGTTTTCAGTTTGGACACGACAGGAGAACACTGATGAGCTTCCCGAGCGGCGCGCCGGGTGGATTCCCGGGTCAGGGTCCGCATCAGCCGCAACAGCCCCACCCTGGGCCCGCACCCTCGGGCGCCGGTCCCAAGATCGCATTGCCTCAGCTGCTTTTCCTGGTGACCGCCGGCCTCGGTGCGCTGAACTTGTTCCTGGGATTCGCCAGTATCGGCACCGGAGCGAGCTTCTACGAGAGCGCGTGGGCGTGGGTGCCCGCACTGTTACTGATCTCTGGTGCTACGGCGGCGTTCAACCTGTTGCCGGGCGGGGACAAGCCCGGTGCCTGGCCCGCCGCATTCGCTGCCGGCGCGATGCTGCCGTTCCTGTTCGGTGTGTTCCAGTCCGAGGGCAGCTTGGCGGCGGGCGGTGTGCTCGTGCTGATCTTCGGGATCCTGCAACTGCTCGCGGCTGTCGCCGCCTACCTGTTCGAGGCCGGCGTACTGAAGCCGCCGTCACCGCCGCAGGCCGCGGGCCCGTACGGCCACGGTCCCTATGCGCAGCAGCCCGGTGGGTTCGGCCAGCAGCAGTTCGGCCAGCAGCCCCCACCCGACAGCGGCGGGATGGCCCAGCCGACCAAGTTCGCCCAGCCGGTGCAACCAGGCCAGCCGGGGCAGCAGCCGACACAGCAGCCGACGCAGTACGCGCCGCAGCACGGTCAGTTCTTCCAGCCGTCTGCTGAGTCCGGTCAGCAGGGCGGCCCCGGCACGCCGCCCGGTGGGAACCAGACCGGTAGCTGACAACGCCCACGGCCGCGCGGTTGACCCGAGTGGGGGGTAATGGTCTGCCCGCGCGGCCGTACGGCGGCGCGCCTTGACCGGGCGCCGCGGGCCGGATGCGATGGTGCGCCTCATGGGGCAGCCCACTACCCGGCCTACCTCCGTCAACCTCGACGAGGTGCTTTCGCGCCGCCTTCGGGCGAGGGCCTTGCTCACGGCCGCACTCGGCCCCGTGCTCGGCGGCTACCTCGCGGTCCTGCTGCTGCTCGTGCTGATTGTCGCGGGTGCGGAAGGCTCCCGGTTCTCCCTGAGCGGGGTGCTCGCGGCCTCCGGGCCGGCCTGGCTGGCCGCCTACCAGGTGCCGTTACAGATCGGCGGTCAGCCGCTCGGCATCCTTCCGCTCGGGCCGACCGTCGTGATCGGGGCGCTCGTGGCGCGCAGTGCCCGAATCGCGGGCAGGCGGATCGAGGTGACGAGCCCCTCCCGCGCGACCATGATCGTCGGTGTCATGGCAGGCGCGCACCTGCTGGCGTCGGCCCCGGTCGCGCTGCTCGCGACCGGTACGGGCGGTCTCGCGGTGCAGCCAGTCGCGGCCGTTGTCATGCCCGCCCTGATCGCGGCGTCCTGCGCGGCCGTCGGATTGTCGCGCCGCTGCGGGATCGCGGCGGCGTTGCGTACCTACCTTGACCCGACCGCGCTGCGTGGGCTGCGAGCGGGGCTACTCGGCCTCACCGCGTTGCTCACCGCCGGCGCGCTTGCGTTCACACTGGCGACGGTGCTGTCGGCGTCCACGGCGAGCAGGTTGTTCGCGGTGAACGCGCCGAACGTCGGTAGCGCAGTGGGCGTCCTGCTGCTGTGCCTGGGTTACCTTCCCAACGCTGTGGTGATGGCCGCTGGTTTCACCGCCGGTCCCGGGTTCTCGATCGGGGCCATGTCGGTGAGCCCGTTCACTTTCAGCGGCGGCATGGTGCCTGCGATACCGCTGCTGGCGGGCATGCCGCAGCGGCAGGCTGTGTGGTGGCCGGCGTTGCTGCTGTTGCCTGCCCTTGCGGGTGTGCTCGTGGGCTGGTCGCTGCGGCACGCCGATGCCAGTCCGGTGGCGAGGTTGCGGATGGTGGTGGTGGCGGGCGCCTTCACCGCGCTCGGGTCGGTCGTGTTGGGGGCTCTGGCGGGTGGTCGACTGGCGCAGGGATCGTTCGACCCGGTCGCGTTACCGCTTGGATTGCTCTCGATCGCCGCCTTCGGTTGGATCGCGGTGCCCGCGGGCCTGCTGGCATGGTTCGGCGGGCCGCGTGCTCGCCGCCGTACCACCGTGGCGGCGCGCGATCTCGCCGAGCAGCCGCAGCCGTCGGAGGACGCCGACGATGAAGAGCGGCAGGTCGAGGTGGAGGACCAGGCGGAAGCGAAGGCAGAGCAAGACGGCGAAGACGAGCAATACGAAGGCGCAACCGGGCACGAGCACGAGAACGAGCACGTGAACGAGCAAGTGAACGAGGACGCGGTCGGAGACGAGGACAAGGAAGACGGAGACGAAGACGAGGACAAGGACGAGCCGAGTGACGGCGATGTCGCAGGGGAGGGCGCGGGATCGAACGAGGATCGCGCTGCCGACGACGGTGACGCCAAGCGGGCGTGACACCACTCATCAAGATCAAATCGCTGGCGTTTAGGCTGGTGTCACGAGGTCACGCGACGTGTGCCGCTTGCGCACTGCCCCGGCAAGGAGACCGTTCTGCCCAGCAGGTTGGAGCTACCCGCCCCGGCGAGGCTGGTGGTGCTCGCGTCGGGTTCCGGCACGTTGCTACAGGCTGTTGTCGACGCGGCAGCCGAGCCGTCGTTTCCCGCCCGAGTCGTCGCGGTGGGTACGGATCGGCAGGGCATCGAGGCGCTGGCCCGAGCGGAACGTGCTCAGCTGCCGCACTTCACGGTGCGCACGAGCGACCACCCCGACCGCGTGGCCTGGGACAAGGCTCTGACCGAGGCCGTCGCCGCCTACAATCCTGACCTGGTCGTGTCGGCTGGGTTTCTGAAGATACTGGGGCCGCTGTTTCTCGCCCGGTTCCCGAGCCGGGTGATCAACACGCATCCCGCGCTGCTACCAGCGTTCCCCGGTATGCACGCTGTCGGTGACGCGCTCGAACTGGGAGTGAAGGTCACCGGCTGCACCGTCCACTTCGTCGACGCGGGTGTGGACACGGGGCCGATCATCGCGCAGGAGGCGGTCGCCGTGGAGCCCGACGACGACGAAGCGAGCTTGCACGAGCGGATCAAAGTTGTGGAGCGCAGGCTGCTCGTGGACGTGATCGCGAAGCTCGGCCGTGTCGGATGCACGGTCGACGGACGGAAGGTGAGGTTGTCGTGAGCGAGCAGTCCTCTGGCGTGGGGCAGCGGCCGGTGCGGCGGGCGTTGATCGGTGTCTCGGACAAGTCGGGCCTGCTCGAACTGGCGACGGGCCTGCACGCAGCGGGTGTGGAGATCGTTTCGACCGGAGGCACCGCAACCGTCATCGCTGATGCGGGCGTGCCGGTGACAAAGGTCGAGGAACTCACGGGCTTTCCCGAGTCCTTCGACGGCCGAGTCAAAACGCTGCATCCGCGAGTGCACGCTGGTCTGCTGGCCGACACCACCAGGCCCGACCATGTCGAGCAGTTGCGCACCCTTGACATCGCGCCGTTCGACCTGCTCGTGGTGAACCTGTACCCGTTCGCCAGGACGGTCGCTTCGGGGGCGAGCCCCGCCGAGTGCGTGGAGAACATCGACATCGGTGGTCCGGCCATGGTGCGTGCGGCCGCCAAGAACCACAGTTGCGTGGCCGTTGTGGTAGATCCCGCGCGTTACGACTGGGTGCTGGAGCGGGTTCGAACCGGTGGCTTTACCGAGCCCGATCGTAGGCGCCTCGCGGCTGAGGCCTACGCCCATACCGCAGCCTACGACACGGCGGTCGCGTCCTGGTTCGCGCAGAGCTACGCCCCAGCGGACGACAGCGGGTTTCCTGACTTCCTGGGTGGCACCTGGCAGCGCGGTGAAGTGCTGCGTTACGGCGAGAACCCGCACCAACGAGGCGCTGTCTACCGGACCGAGGAAGGCGGCTTGGCCCACGCCGAGCAGCTGCACGGCAAAGCGATGTCCTACAACAACTACGTCGATACCGACGCGGCCAGGCGAGCGGCGTACGACTTCACCGAACCTGCCGTGGCCATCATCAAGCATGCCAACCCGTGCGGTATCGCGGTCGGCGTGGATGTCGCGGAGGCGCATCGCAAGGCGCATGCCTGCGACCCGGTGTCCGCCTACGGCGGGGTGATCGCGACGAACCGGCCGGTGAGCCTCGAGGCTGCCGAACAGATCGCTGACGTGTTCACCGAGGTGGTGCTGGCGCCGGAGTTCGACCCCGACGCACTCGAGGTACTGACGCGCAAGAAGAACGTGCGGCTGCTGCGCCTCGGCGAGCAGGATGGAAGCTCGCTGGAGTTGCGCCCCATCTCCGGTGGCATGCTGGTGCAGACGGTGGACAAGGTCGACGCGCCCGGCGACGATCCCGCTACCTGGACGCTGGCCTCCGGAGAGGCAGCCGATGAGGACACCCTCGCTGACCTGGTGTTCGCCTGGCGGGCGATCCGCGCGGTGAAGTCCAACGCGATCCTGCTGGCGAATGCTGGTGCCACCGTCGGTGTCGGGATGGGGCAGGTCAACAGGGTCGATTCCGCCCGGCTCGCCGTCCAGCGCGCGGGTGATCGTGCGAAGGGGTCGGTGGCGGCCTCCGATGCCTTCTTCCCGTTCCCCGACGGTCTCCAGGTGCTGTTGGACGCGGGTGTGCGTGCCGTGGTGCAACCGGGTGGGTCGGTTCGCGATGCCGAGGTGATCGCGGCTGCCGAGGCGGTCGGCGCGACCCTGTACCTGACGGGCACCCGCCACTTCGCCCACTGACCCCGCACGACGTTCAGCGGGCAAACCGCTGTACTTAGCGTGTGCAAGTACCGCGTTCTGCCCGCTGAACGTTGTTGTGGTCGGGTGTGGCCCTTGCGTAGCGTCCGGCCAGTTCTCGCAGGTGGTCGACCAGTTCCGGTGGCTCGGTGACCTCGAAGTCGGTGTCGAGCAGTCCGAGATGGACGCCCAACGTCGAGATCGAGTCGGCTCCGGTGTCGAGCACGCAGGTCCGCTCGTCCACCGCCTCGACCACGCCCACGGCAGGTGAGATGCGTTCGGCGATCACTTCGGCAGGTGCGTGCACCAGCACTCGTGCCCGGTAGCGCCAGGCGGCGGCCGAAACGCCTCTGGAGACGAAGGCAGCGGCGTCGCCATCGGGGAGTTCGCGTGGGGCGAACTTCGGGCCGGTGGGGATACGCGGTCGGATTCGGTCGGCCCGGAAGGTTCGCCAGTCCGCCCTTTCCACGTCCCAGGCGAGCAGGTACCAGCGGTGACCCCAGTTGACCAGGCGGTGCGGCTCCACCGTCCGCACCGATGTCCGGCCGCCGTGGTTGTCGTAGTCGAACCGGAGACGTTCCTGGTCACGGGCGGCCGTCACAAGCGCGGTCAACACGCTGGGGTCGACGGTCGGCCTTGCACCGTCCCTCGGTACCGGCACCGTGTAGGTCTGTAGCGCGTTGAGCCGATGCCGCAGCCGCGACGGCAGTACCCGTTCGAGCTTGGCGAGTGCGCGCAGTGACGATTCCTCGATGCCGCCGATGGTGCCGACCGAGGCGGTACGTAGGCCGACGGCCACTGCCAGTGCCTCCTCGTCGTCGAGGAGCAGCGGTGGCAGCGTCGCGCCGGCCTCGAGCCGGTATCCACCCGTGGCACCCCGGCTTCCGTGGACGGGGTAGCCGAGCGTACGCAGCCGTTCGATGTCGTTTCGCACCGTGCGTGTCGATACCGACAGCCGGTCGGCGAGTTCGGAGCCGCGCCATTCGCGCGGTGTCTGTAGTAGTGACAGCAACCGGAGAAGTCGTGCCGAGGTTTCCAACATGTTTTCGATTGTGCCGCGCATTAGGAAGGAAGCTTGCCTATTGGCCTCATAGTGTCGTCGGTATGACAAACAGCAGCGAGATTCGTCCCTTCCGCATCGACGTTCCGCAGGCCGAACTCGACGACCTGGCCGATCGGATTCGCCGCACCCGCTTCCCCGACGAGTTGCCAGGTGTGGGTTCCGACTACGGCGTGACCAAGGACTACGTGCGCAGGCTCGCCGAGCGATGGGTCGACGGCTACGACTGGCGGGCCTTCGAGCGAAGAGTCAACGCGTACCCGCAGTTCACCACGGAGATCGACGGGCAGAACGTCCACTTCCTGCACCTGCGTTCACCCGAGCCCGACGCCTTGCCGCTGATCCTCACCCATGGCTGGCCAGGAAGCTTCGTGGAGTTTCTCGATGTGCTCGCTCCGCTGACGGACCCGCGCGCCCACGGCGGGGACCCGGCGAGCGCCTTCCACGTCGTGGTTCCGTCCATACCTGGTTTCACCTTCTCCGGGCCCACCGCCCAGACCGGCTGGAACATCCGGCGGGTGGCCGCCGCCTGGGCGGAGCTGATGAGCAGGCTCGGCTACGAACGCTACGGGGCCGTGGGTAACGACGGCGGCTCGATGATTTCGCCCGAGGTCGGCAGGATCGATCCCGAGCACGTCGTCGGTGTGCACGTGACGCAGATCTTCTCCTTCCCCACGGGCGACCCGGCGGAGTTGGCGGATCTGACGGAGCAGGAAGCGGCGGCGATGGCTCATCTGCAGTGGTTCTGGGAGAAGATGGGTGCCTTCAACACACTTCAGGCACAGCAGCCGCAAACGCTTGCGTTCGCATTGCAGGACTCCCCGGTCGGTCAGCTCGCCTGGAACGGGCAACTGTTCGGCGATGCGGTGGACGACGACTTCGTGCTGGACAACGTCAGCCTGTACTGGCTGACAGGTACGGCGGCGTCGGCCGCGAGGTTCTACTACGAGAACGAACGCGTGGAACGGGCAGACGAGCCCACGACCGTACCGATCGGTCTGGCGATGGCTCCCAACGACTTCCAGACGATCCGCCGATTCGCGGAGCGGGACCACGCCAACCTTGTGCACTGGACCGAGTTGGAACGCGGTGGTCACTACACCGCGCACCAGGCGCCCGAGGTGTACGTGGAGGACCTGCGGACCTTCTTCGGCAAGCTGCGCTGATCACGGCGGTTGCTCCCCCGCGGTTTCGGGCTCACCTGCTTCCCCTGCAGGTGAGCCCGAGCCGCGGGCGTCGGTTTGCCGGGTGCTTCGAACAGCGCACGGCCGACACCGCCGACACCCTGGCGGGTTCTTGACACGGGCACGGCCCCGGTGTTCACTGGGTACATCGAACAGGTGTTCGAGTTCGCCGTCTTCCCCGCGGTGTCTTCGGCAGCGTTTGCGCTCTTGGCGTGAGCGTACTCCGGTTGTCTGTGAGGGGAGGTAGTTGATGTCAGGGCCGGGTCTCGCAGAGGTCTCCTCCGCGGCAGTGGGTGAGTCGACGACCGAACCGCGAACGGAGTCGCGGAACACTGTGGCGCGATTGGCCGCACTACCCGGTGTGAGCACTGCGAGCGTGGTGGCGAGTGCCGCCGATGGCGCGCAAGTCACCGGACAGGTGCTGCCGGTGCTACCCGCTCTCGCGGACTTGTTGCCTCGCCGCGGGTTGCGTCGAGGCAGCACGGTCGCGGTGCGGGGGTCCATTTCTTTGCTGCTGGCCTTACTGGCCGAGGCCACGACGAACGGTCATTGGGCAGCGGTGGTAGGTCTTCCTCGACTCGGGCTGGTTGCAGCGAGCGAGCTCGGTGTCGAGGTGAGCAGACTAGCGCTGGTGCCGAGGCCGGGTGCGGACTTCGCGCCCGTGATTGCCGCGTTGCTCGATGGACTTGATCTGGTCGCGACCGCCTCTCCGGAACAGGCCAGGGACGCCAGAAGACTTTCCGCTCGTGCCAGACATCGGGGCGCGGTGTTGCTTTCCTTCGGGCCCTGGCCCGGTGCCGAGGTGGAGTTGCGGTGCCTGCCCTCACGGTGGACCGGACTCGACCGCGGCAATGGCTTCCTGCGAGAGCGTGAAGTGCTGGTGGATGTGGTCGGCAGGGGAGCCGTTGCCCGGCCCTCCCGGGCAGCCTTGCTGCTACCTGGGGCAGGAGGTGTGGTGCGTCGGGTAGACCGCACGGAAGGGGTTGCGCCTGCCGGGGTGGTGAAGGCCGGATGAACACACGGCCGCGCAGGCTCAGCAACGATGCGGCGAAGTCGCGAGGAGCGGTGCTGCCCCTGGACGAGGCGAAGCGGACTTTTCCGGTGAACCGCATGCTGGTCCTGTGGTGCCCGGACTGGCCGGTGGTGGCGGCCGCAGCGGCGGCAGGCCTGCCCGCACACCTGCCCGGCGCTGTATTCCTCGCCAACCAGGTGGTGGCGTGTTCGGCTACGGCGAGGTCGGTCGGTGTCCGAAGGGGTATGCGGCGAAGGGAAGCACAGTCGCGCTGCCCCGAGATCGAGGTGTTCGTCGATGATCCCGATCGGGACGCGCGATTTTTCGAACCGGTCGCGGCGGCGGTGGAGGAACTGGTCGTCGGCGTCGACGTCGTGCGACCGGGTTTGGTGGCAGTGCCGGTCAGCGGAGCGGCGGGCTATTTCGGAGGGGAGCGAAGCTTCGCCGAACTGCTGGTCGATCACGTGTCCGGCAGTGCGGGCGTGGAATGCCAGATCGGTATCGCCGACGGGCTGTTCGCCGCGACGTTGGCCGCGCACCGGTCGGCAATCGTTGCCCGAGGAAGGAACGCGGAGTTCCTCGACCCGCTGAGCATCACCGAACTGGACCAGCCGGACTCGAACAGAACCGAACTCGTGGACCTGTTGCGTCGTCTCGGCCTTGGCACGCTCGGGTCGTTCGCGGCACTACCCCAGCGCGATGTGGTTTCCCGTTTCGGGAGCGTGGGATTGCTGGGCCATCGGCTCGCAAGTGGCGGGGATGAGCGACCGCCGAATCGACGTAAACCACCTCCCGAACTGGCCGTTACCCGCGAATTCGAGCCTGCTTTGGACCGGGTGGACACCGCTGCCTTCATGGCGAAGACACTGTCCACCAAGTTCCACGCGGGGCTGGCCGCCAGGGGTCTCGCCTGTACCAGACTCGGCATCTACGCCCTCACCGAGCGAGGCGAGGAACTGCACAGGGTGTGGCGTTGCGCGGAACCCCTCACCCCGGAAGGCATCGCTGACCGAGTGCGCTGGCAGTTCGAAGGCTGGCTTCGTGCCGCGGCGGGAGAGCGCCCCACAGCGGGAGTTTCCGTGCTGCGTCTGACACCCGAGGAGACTGTCGAGGGAAAGTCACTGCAACTGGGGCTGTGGCAGGGAAGCGACAGCGGCGGGGAACACACGCCGGAGGCGGAACGCGCCGCCAGGGCGCTAGTCCATGTGCAAGGACTGCTGGGGCCGAGCGGGGTCTTCACAGCGGTGTTCGACGGTGGACGGGGACCTGTTGAGCGCGTACGGCTGGTTCCGTGGGGCGACCGACGTGCCCCCACCGACGGCCACGATGCCCCGTGGCCCGGCCGGTTGCCCGCACCGTCACCGGCGACTGTCTTCGAGAGCCCGGTCCCTGCCACGGTGACCGATTCCAGTGGGGAGGCAGTGAGCGGCACAGAGCGCTGCCAGCTCACGGCGCCACCGTGGAAGGTCGCTGTCGAGGATGGAAGCCCCCGCAGGGTTATCGATTGGGCGGGCCCGTGGCCAGAGCTGACGCGTTGGTGGGTGCCGCACGGTGCGGGCACACAGGCCCGGCTGCAGGTGCTGCTCGAGGGCGAAGCCGCAGCGGATCCGGCCGTCGCGCTACTGCTGTCGTGGCAGCACGGTTGTCGTCCTGAGTGGACAGTCGAGGGGAGGTACGACTAGTGAACGACGAATACCACTTCGGTGGGTCCGAGTGGTCCCAGGCAGAGCACTGGTACCCGGTGCGGGGAACAGACCCGTGGGCGAACTCCACGGAACTGGCGGCGCAACAGGTGTGCCCGGTGATCCCGTTGCCGCGGACCTCACCGGAGAATCACGGGTAACCGCCATGGGTTGGAACATCCCGCAGGTTCCGTGGCGGGATCTCGAACGCGCGCTGTCGGGCCGGGTGGAACCGCCGGACCGGTTGGGGGACGGCAACGACAGTCCGGCCTGGAGTCGCAGGCGGCTCGGCTACGTCCCGCCGGTGGATCTTGCGTCGTTGCGAGGGGATGACGACACGGGTGCGGCGAGCCGCGTTCCCTACGCTGAACTGCACTGCCATTCCAACTTCAGCTTTCTGGACGGCGCGAGCCATCCCGAGGAACTGGTGGAGGAAGCGGCTCGGCTCGAGCTGGACGCAATCGCGATCACCGACCACGACGGCATGTACGGGGTGGCTCGGTTCGCGGAGGCCGCTCGTGATGTCGGCATCCGAACCGTGTTCGGAACGGAGCTGAGCCTGGGACTGTCCGGGCCGCAGAACGGGATGCCCGATCCCGAAGGCGAGCACCTGCTGTTGCTCGCCAAAGGGCAGGACGGGTACTCCAGCTTGTGCCGCGCGATCACCGCAGGGCAATTGCACGGGCACGACCGGGACCTGTCACCACGACAACGGGCGGAGAAGGGCCGACCTGTCTACGACCTCGACGCGGTCGTGGACGAGGTGGCGGGCAAGTGCGCCGTGCTCACCGGTTGCCGTAAGGGGTCGGTGCGAAAGGCACTGGCCGAACGTGGGCCGGCGGGCGCGGCCGAGCGGCTGCGTGAACTCGTCGCCAGGTTCGGGCAGGACGATGTCTACGTCGAGCTTTTCGACCACGGCGACCCGCTCGACAGTCACCACAACGACATCCTGGCCGCGCTTGCCGCCGAGTTCGGGTTGCCGACGGTGGCCACCAACGTGGTCCATTACGCCAGGCCGCAGCGTGCGTATCTGGCGCAGGCGCTCGGGGCGGTCAGGGCGCGGAGGGGTCTGGACGAGATGGAGGGCTGGCTTGCCGCGGCGGGTACGGCGCACCTGCGTTCCGGTGCGGAGATGACGGAAAGACTCGCTCGCTACCCCGGCGCGGTTCAGCGAGCCGCGCTGTTGGGCACCGAGTGCGCGTTCGAGCTGCATCTGGTGGCACCCCGGCTGCCGCCGTTCGAGGTGCCGGAAGGGCACGACGAAGTCAGCTTGCTGCGCCAGGAGACCTATCGGGGTGCCGAAGAGAAGTACGGCGAGCGGAAACAGAACCCGGCTGCCTACCGGCAACTCGACCACGAACTCGACATCATCGAACGGCTCGGGTTTCCCGGCTACTTCCTGATCGTGTGGGACATCGTGGCGTTCTGCCGGGACAACGAGATCCTCTGCCAGGGCAGAGGATCAGCGGCCAACTCGGCGGTCTGTTACGCGCTCGGTATCACCAAGGTCGACCCCGTGCGGTGGCGGCTGCTCTTCGAACGATTCCTGGCTCCTGACCGGGACGGCTACCCCGACATCGACCTCGACATCGAATCGGACCAGCGCGAGAAGGTCATCCAGTACGTCTACGCCAAGCACGGGAGGTTGCGTACGGCTCAGGTCGCCAACGTGATCACCTACCGCGCGCGGTCGGCGGTGCGGGACGCCGCTCGCGCGCTCGGGCACTCGCCCGGGCAGCAGGACGCATGGAGCAAGCAGATCGACCGGTGGGGGCCGCTGCGATACAGCCAGGAGGGCAACGACCACGACATCCCGGATTCGGTGCTGGCGTTGGCGGCCGCGATGGAGGATTTTCCCCGCCATCTCGGTATCCACTCCGGCGGCATGGTGATCTGCGATCGGCCGGTGAGCGAGATCTGCCCGATCGAGTGGGCTCGGATGCCGGGCCGCAGTGTCCTGCAATGGGAGAAGGACGACTGCGCTTCTGTCGGGTTGGTCAAGTTCGATCTGCTCGGCCTCGGCATGCTTTCCGCACTGCACTACATGGTCGATCTCGTGCGCGAGCACAAGGGTGTCGAGATCGACCTGAGCAAACTCGACCTCGACGACGACGAGGTCTACGCGATGCTTCGGCGTGCCGACGCGATCGGCGTTTTCCAGGTGGAAAGCCGGGCGCAGCTTGCCACCTTGCCGCGGCTGGCGCCCCGAAAGTTCTACGACCTCGCCATCGAGGTGGCGCTGATCCGTCCCGGACCTATCCAGGGCGGTTCGGTGCACCCGTATATCCGTCGCTACACCGGAAAAGAGGAGTGGCAGCACGACCATCCGTTGTTGGAGAACGCGTTGGGCAAGACGCTGGGGGTGCCGCTGTTCCAGGAACAGATGATGCAGATCGCCATCGATGTCGCCAACTTCACCGCTGCCGAGGCGGACGAGCTTCGCCACGCCATGGGAGCAAAGCGATCAGGCAGGAAGATGGAGCGGTTGCGCAGCCGGTTCTACGACGGGGCCGCGCGCAACGGTGTGGACGAGAGCATGGCGGAGCGCATCTTCCAGAAAATGAAGGCGTTCTCCAACTTCGGCTTTCCGGAGAGCCACGCGTTGAGCTTCGCCTACTTGGTGTTCGCGAGCGCGTTCTTCAAGCGCTACCACCCGGAGGCGTTCTGCGCCGGACTACTCCGTGCGCAGCCCATGGGCTTCTACTCGCCGCAGTCACTTGTGGCCGACGCCCGCAGGCACGGGGTCACGGTTCGCGGCCCTGACATGAATGCCAGCCTGCCGCACGCGACTCTTGAGCCGGTCGCGGCCACCGGGCGGGAACTGGCTGTCCGCATCGGATTGGGGGCGGTACGCACGATCGGCCAACCGCTCGCCGAGAAGCTCGTCGCCGAACGCGAACGTGGCGGTTCGTTCAAAGACATGGCAGACGTGGCTAGACGAGTCCGGCTCACCACACCACAGGTCGAGGCGCTAGCCACGGCGGGCGCCTTCGGATGTTTCGAGACGGATCGTCGCAAGGCCCTCTGGGCGGCGGGCGCGGTTGCGCAGGAACGACCGGAGAAACTCCCCGGCAGCATGCCGGGAACACAGGCGCCGCCGTTGCCGGGGATGGACAAACTCGAGCACGCGAGCGCCGATGTTTGGGCCACAGGCCTGTCGCCGGACAGTTTTCCCACCGAGTTCATCCGCGACCGACTCGACCGGCTCGGCGTGGTCACCGCTGAACGGTTACAGAAAATCGAGGACGGCAGGAGAGTTCTCATCGGCGGTGCGGTGACCCACCGCCAGCGCCCAGGGACCGCTGGTGGGATCACGTTCCTCAACATCGAGGACGAGACCGGGATGGTCAATGTCGTGTGCACGGCTGGGCTGTGGCAGCGTTACCACCGGGTGGCCCGTTCCAGTCCTGCGCTACTGGTGCGTGGTGTTGTCGAAAGAGCCGACGGGGTCGTGAGCCTGCTCGCCGACCGGTTGCAGCACTTGCCCATGCGAATCCCTTCCAAGTCGAGGGACTTCCGATGAGCGCGGGAACTCCCCTGTTAGGCAAGGCGGCTCCGCGTGCGACGGCCCGCCGCCGCCGCTCGCCGAGCCGCACGTCGAGCAGTGGCAGTGGTGTCGCTTCATGGCGGTCCCTCAAGGGACGGAGGACGGGCACCCTATTTCGAAAGGTGCCCGTCCGGTGCCCGGTGAGGTCCGCCAGGGGACCGCCTCACTAGTCGATCGGAGGCTCGCCTGGTTCCAGTTCGATGAGGTCGCCCTCTGCCAACAGTTCCTCGATGGAGGCGGGCAGCACGTAAGCGGCACCGCCGCCGGGCTGGTTGAACCACGGGATGGCCACGCCCGCGAGTGCTTCCATCGGTCGTTGCACCCGGTACACGTGGTACGGCCGGTTGACCCATTCCGGTACCAAGGAGCGCTCCTCGAACGGTGTACCAGCGGCATAGGTCAGGTTGCCGTTGGGACCGCCGAAACGGTCCAGTTCGCTGCCGACCGGTAGTTCCCGCATCTCCTTTCCGCGGAAGAGAGTCAGCGGGGGCTCGCCGGGAAGCGGCTGGATCGGCCACTGTTGCCCTCCGCCGTCGGAACCGGCGCGGCCGTTCTCACGACGCGGGGTCGGTGAGGGTGCCTCGGGGTTCCTCGGCGCGGGAGCAGCGGGTTTCGCCGGTTGCCTGCGGGCGGCTGTGGTCACCACGGTTTCTTCCCTGGGAGGTGGCTGTGGGCCAGGTGGCCGAGCGTTCACCGGGCCCTGCTCCCTGGGCCGTGCAGGTGGTCGTGCGCCGGTCGCGACCTCCGGGGAGAGCGTTGCCGTCACCGGCCGGGAAGGTGGGGGCGGCGGTGGAGGTGGTGGAGGTGGTGGCGTGGGGGTGCGCCCCTCTTCCGGTGGCTGGGGTTGCGCAGGCGCAGGCACCTGCTGCGCCGCAGGCGGCGCCTGCTGGACATGCGATACGGGCCGTTGCTGAGGGGCCTCGTCCACACCGTCGGGTACCAGCAGCAGCTTGCCGAGCATGAAGGCGGCGGCGTCCTCGACGTCTCCGAACACGGCCGGGCTCTTCAGCCCACCGTCGTACCAGCCGACCCGCCAGCCCTCCGCCACCTGCTCGACGGCCCACCCGCGTTCCGCGGGCTCGCCGAGGCGGTAGGCGGTCTCGGGAATGCCGAGGTCCTCCAGCTTGTCCTGCAGTTCATCCAGCACGGGCTCGTCCAGCATCGGCGGCGGCGCGGTGTACTGGGTCGACGGCCCCTCATCGGCGGGCTCGGCAGCCACCGAACCCTCGTGGGCGGCCGTCGGCTCTCCGGTAGGCACCGCCTGCCTGCCGGGGGCTGCGTCGGGAAACTGCGTCCCCCCGTGGTCAGGCACGGCGTCCCGGCCGGGCACCGATTTCTCGCCCGCGGTGGCCGCCCGCCGTGGCAACGCGTCCGGGACCGGGCGACTCGCTTGCTCGGGAGGCACCTCGTGAGCCGGGATGTCATGGTGAGGCCTGCCGTCGCGACCGGCCTCGTGGTTCGTGGCGTGATCGCGGTGCGTCAGCAGCGGTTGGTCGCCGAGCATGTCATGGTTCACGCCCGCACCTTGATGCGGGATGGACTCGTGCCCGGGCTGTGCCTCGTGCTCCGCCGGGCGGGCCTCGTGACTGGGCAGGGCTTCGTGACCGGGCAGAGCGTCGTGAGCCGTGCCGTCGTGGCGCAGCATCGGTTGCTCGTCGGTGTGCTGTTCGGAGCCGGGCACCTCGGTGCGCTCGGCATCGCTCAGCGGTGGCTCCTGCCTGGCATGGTGGGCCGCCGCAGGCTGCGGTGGGGTGATCGTTGTGGGAGGTCCGCTGTCGAGCGCGGCCAGCGGCGTGAACGTCGTGGCCTGCTCCGCCTGCACGTGGTCTTCGGCGTGTGGGTCGTCGGTGGCCTCGTTCGGTTCGGGCTCGTCGAAGGCTGCCTGCTCGGTGAACTGCGTCTCTTCCAACGACGGTTGGTCGTCGAAGCGGTGCTGGTCGTCGAACTGAGGCTGCTCGTCGAACCGGTGCTGGTCGTTGAACTGAGGCTGGTCGTTGAACTGAGGTTGGTCCTCGAAGTGGCGTCCGTCCTCGAACTGAGATTGGTGGTCGAACCGGTGTTGGTCGTCGAAGCGTGGCTGGTCGTCGAAGCGTGGCTGGTCCTCGAACCGCGGCGGGGCAGCGATCCGGGTACGGTCGGCGTCCTGCTCGGCCGGTCGGTGCTCGTCGAACCGGGCAGGGGCTTGGTCGGCCCGCCGCTGTTCCTCCGCCGAGGGCATCTCCTCCGCCGAGGGCATCGGTTCGGGCGCGGGTGGTGGAGCCGGGCGTTGTTGTGGCTGCACACCGCGCGAGATGTGCGTGGCCGCGGCCTGCCGCACCGGCTCGGGCACGTCCGGGATCGTGAATCCGTTGGCCCTGATGTGCTGCACCAGGTCGGGTTCGGGCGCGACGCCGTACTCCCGAAGGTAGTAGTTGACGGCGGCGGGCCAGATCCACGTTCCGTCGCTGTGGAAGGCGATCGGGACGGTGCTCTCCGGTGTGGCCGCCAGCCGATCGATGTCGTAGCCACGCCCCGGCACCACCACGGGCGCCGCGTCGAGGTAGTCGAGCAGGCGATCCTGCTCCTCGACGTCGAGTTCGGGGCGGTTGATCACCGGGTGGCCGCCCGTACCGGCACCGTCGAAGATGCGGGCCATCCGAAACCGTGGACCAGGGCGCTCCGGGCTGAGGCCCGCCATCCTGCGCATCAGCCAGTCCGGCACGTTCTCCTCACTGCGCGGGAACATGCGCAGTTCGTCGGCGTAGGCCTGGGGCGGCGGCGCGAGGTCCCACCTGGGCTCATCACGGTCGTACTCGAGGTTGTAGCTGGACGGGTGGTCGAGTTGGTAGCGGGCGTTGAACCAGGTGCCCCTGCCCTCGCGATACATCCCCGCGCGCAACCGGCCGAACAGCGTGGCGATGTCGTGGGTCGCCACCCACTCCTGGGCCACGCCATCGGCCGTGAGCACCTCACCGGTCAGCTCGTGATACCTCCCCACGGCTCTGTACTCGGCAGTTATCCTGCGCCAGTCGCGCGGGGCTGCCCTGAGCAAGGAGAGGCCGATCTGCTTGACCAGAGTGTCCTGCTCGGTCGCGTTCAGCTGGGTCGGTAGTGCCACGCCAACATCTTGGCCAATCGGCGCCGTGAATGCACGGCACATGTGTACTTCGTCTTCATTGTTCCAGGGCTGGACCTGCTCCGCGTGTACCGACAGAGTGCGTATCACCACATTTCACCGGATGGAGGCAACCGTGCGGTTTCGAGCGGGCCAACAAGGCGTCGTGACGGCTACCGTACGTGACTGACCTGTGTGGCACATCGCTCGAACGCCGCAATCCTGGCTTCGGTGGGCTGTGACCGCATGCGGAGACGCGGGGCCGCGGCGCCTTTGAAAGAATTGGTGCCGTGACGGCGACGACTCTCGACGGCAGGGCCACCAAGGACGCCATCTTCTCCGAACTCGCGCCCAGGGTGGCCGCGCTCGCCGAGCAGGGCATCAAGCCCGGTCTGGCGACGGTGCTGGTAGGGGACGACCCGGGTTCGCACGCCTACGTGCGCATGAAGCACTCCGACAGCAACAAGGTCGGGGTGAACTCGATCCGCAGGGATCTGCCCGCCGACATCTCCCAGGCCAAGCTGGAGGCGGTGCTCGACGAGTTGAACGCCGATCCTGCCTGCACCGGCTACATCGTGCAGTTGCCGTTGCCCAAGCACCTGGACGCGGGCGCGATCCTGGAACGCATCGACCCCGACAAGGACGCCGACGGACTCGCCCCGGTCAGTCTTGGCAGGCTGGTGCTCGGCAAGCCCGGTCCGCTGCCGTGCACACCGCTGGGCATCGTCGAGTTGCTGCGCCGCTACGACGTCCCGCTCGACGGGGCCAGGGTCGCGGTCGTCGGCAGGGGCATCACCGTGGGCAGGACACTGGGGCTGTTGCTCACCCGCCGCACCGAGAACGCAACGGTGACGCTCTGCCACACCGGCACCCGCGATCTCGCGGCCGAGGTCCGGCGAAGCGACATCGTCGTCGCGGCGGCGGGCTCGCCCGGCCTCGTCACCGCGGACATGGTCAAACCGGGCGCCGCGGTGCTCGACGTCGGCGTTTCCAGAGTGGACGGCAAGCTCACCGGCGACGTCGCAGCAGGGGTCGAGGAGGTCGCGGGCCACCTCGCGCCGAATCCGGGCGGTGTCGGTCCGATGACAAGGGCGATGCTCATCTCGAACGTCGTCGAAGCCGCCGAGCGGGCGGCGGCGCGGTGAACTCGGCCGTGGAGACGAGCAAGGAAGGCGGCGGGGCCCGTCGGCGCCTGCTGACCCACCTTCCGTTCGCGCTCGTGCTGGCGTTGGTCGGGCTGGCTGCGGCGCGTATCGCGATGTACCACTGGCGGCAGGGTGCGGCGCTCATCGGCGGGGCCCTGCTGGTAGCGGCGGTGTTGCGGGCCGCGCTGTCCGACGAGCAGGCGGGGCTGCTGACCATCCGCAGCCGAGTGGTCGACGTGCTCAGTTACGCCGGTCTGGGATTGCTGATCCTGTTCGTCGCGCTGACCATCACGGGCGGTCCGCTGGGCTGATCGCACCCAGCGGACCGCCCGCTGGTTATGCCGCAGCAGGTTGTGGTTGTGGTTGTGGCTCCGGTTGGGCCTGTGACCGTGTCTGGCGACGGTCGAGCGTGCCCGCGACGCCGGCGAGGCTCAGTCCGAGCATCGCCAACAGCGCGCCCACCCAGTTCGGCGAGACGAGGCCCAGCCCACCGGCGATCACCATCCCGCCGAGGTAGGCACCGATCGAGTTCGCGATGTTGAACGCCGACTGCACGGCCGCGGAAACCATGGAAGGCGCGCCACCGGCCTTTTCCATGATCCGCGACTGCATCATGGGCCCGACCATGAAGGCGGCCATCCCGACGCCGAAGATCGTGATCGCGGCGCCGAGCTTGCTGTGTGCGGTGAAGGTGAACAGTGCCAGCACCACACCCAGGGCGAACAACGCACCGTACAGGCTGGGCACCGGTGCCCGGTCCGCGAGCCGTCCTCCCACGATGTTGCCCGCTGTCATACCGAGTCCGGCGAGCGCGAGCAGGAAGGTCACCGTGGTCGGTTCGAAACCCGCGACACCGGTCAGCATCGGGGTCACGTAGCTGAGGCTGGCGAAGCCGCCGCCGAGTCCGAACGTGACTATGGCCAGTGCGAGCCACACCTGGGGCCGCCGGAAAGCGGCGAGTTCACCGCGCAGCGACGGCTGTGCGGGCCTCCCGTCGTACGGCACCAGCCTGGCGATCGCGGCGAGCGCGACCACACCGATGGCGGCCACCACACCGAAGGTGGCACGCCAGCCGACCTGCTGACCCAGCAGCGTGCCGAGCGGCACGCCGACGACGTTGGCCAGCGTCAGGCCGAGGAACATCAACGAGACGGCCCGGGCTCTGCGGTGTTCGCCCGCGAGTTTGGCCGCCACGACGGCTCCCGCTCCGAAGAACGCGCCGTGTGGCAGTCCGGCCAGGAAGCGGAACACCACGCCGAACTCGTGGCTCGGCGCGACCGCGAACAGTGCGTTGCCCGCGGTGAACATCGCCATCATGGCCATGAGCACGGTCCTGCGGGCCATGCGCACGGCCGCCGCGGTGAGTAGTGGGGCTCCGACCACCACGCCCACGGCGTACGCGGTGATCAGATGTCCTGCTACCGGGATCGAGATGCGGAAGTCCTTTGCCGCCTCCGGCAACACTCCCATCATGACGAACTCGGTCGTACCGATGCCGAAGGCACCGATCGCGAGCGCGAGCAGCGCTACAGGCACAACACTCCCTTCGGGGACGGAGGTGCTGGGTTGACACACGTGGCTGGATCGATCAAGAAATCGGCCACAAAGAAAGACAGATCAGCGCGAACGTCGTCGTTGCTGTATCTGTCTCTCGTCCAGTTCAACCCAGAACGGGCGCCATGTCATCTCCGGCAGGCCGTGATGTCAGCCACCTTGCCGAAGGTGCATGCGGCCGCTTCGAGCACTCTCCTCGTGAGAAGGGGCGTAGCGGGCCGGTGCAGTTGCCGACAGTCACGCACGTGCGTGTGGGGCGGGGATGCGACCCACCGGCCGTGACCGGCGAGGCGGCCGGGCACCGGCCCGCGTCAGGCAGTGGCGATCACTCCTGGCGTTGCTCGACCTCGCTGTCCGGGCCGGGGAACATCAGTCCCTCGTGGCCGTCGGAGAACCGCACCAGATACGGCGGCCGACCCTTCTCGCCCCGGACCTCGACGATCTCGCCCTGTCGTTCACCTGCTCCGACAGTGCGTCCGTGCACACGAATCCGGTCTCCTACGGATGCTCGCATCGTTGACCACCTCAGTACCGACCAGGGTAGGAGCATGTTCGAAACCGGTCGAGCCGGCGGCGACGACTACACTCGGTCGCAACCGAGGAGGTGCTTGGCACCCGTGTGTGGAATTGTCGCCGCGGTCGGCGACTTCGATGTGAACACCTGCAGACGCATGTTGGACCGGATCTCCCACCGTGGTCCCGACGATTCGGGAGAGGTCCACCGGCCGGGTGTCTGGCTCGGTCATCAGCGATTGTCGATCATGGACGTGGCAGGCGGGCACCAGCCGATGGTCGACGCGGAGTCGACGACATACCTGGTGGTCAACGGCGAGATCTACAACCATCGACACATCAGGGAGGAGTTGGGGCACGAGCTGTTCGAGACCGGATCGGACAGCGAGGCGGCCCTGCACGCCTTCGTGGTGGACGGCCCCGCAGGCCTGGCCAGACTGCGTGGCATGTTCGCGCTGGCGTTCGCCTCGGAGGACGGTGGCTTTCTCGCCGCGCGTGACCCACTCGGCGTGAAGCCGCTCTACTGGGTGAGGCGCGATGAGGTGACCCTCTTCGCCAGTGAACTGCGTGCCTTCGATGCCGAAGATCGCCCGCTCGTGGAGACGTTCCCGCCGGGACACTGCTGGAGCCCGGTGGGCGGCCTGGTGCGGTTCGCCGACACCGTGCCAGCGCACGTGCGGCCCGCGCGGCGCGCGGAAGAGCCTGGCGTGTGGGAACGCTCGCTGGTGAAGTCCGTGCGCGAGGCCGTCGTGACCGCCGTCGAGAACCGCATGATGAGCGATGTCGGGGTCGGGGTGTTCCTTTCCGGCGGGCTCGATTCGGCCATCGTTGCCGCGGTGGCGGCCGAGTACGCGGCCAGGCACGGCCAGCCGCTGCCCACCTTCGCGGTCGGTGCGCCCGGCAGTTCGGATCTCGCCGCCGCGCGCACGGTCGCCGAGTACCTGCATCGGCTGCACGGCAACATCGAGCACCACGAGATCGCGATGACCGCGCGCGATGCCGTCGAGGCGCTGCCGAGGGCGGTGCGGGCCATCGAGCACTTCGACCCGTCACTGGTGCGCAGCGCCGTTCCCAACCTGCTGCTGGCCGAGTACGCCTCGCGGTGGGTGCACGCCGTGCTGACCGGCGAGGGAGCTGACGAGTTGTTCGCCGGGTACGCCTACTACCACGAGCAGCCCTTCACCGACCCCGACGCACTGCAGGCCGAGTTGGTGCGCACTGTCGGGGAGTTGCACCATCTCAACTTGCAGCGTTGCGATCGCGCCTCGATGGCGTTCGGGCTGGAGGCGCGGGAACCGTTCCTGGACCGGGAAGTCGTGGAGCTGGCGCTGTCCATCCCGCCGGAGCACAAGATGGTCCGGCCGGGGGTGGCCGAGAAGAAGTTGCTGCGCGAGGCCTTCGAGGGTTGTTTGCCGGAGGCGATCCTGAGCAGGGGCAAGGAACAGTTCGGCGACGGTTCGGGGGCCAAGGACGTGCTCGCGGAAGCCGTGCGTTCCTCGCCGGAGGTGGCTGCGGCCGACGGGGTGGAGTTGCGCAGTCGCGAGGAGGCGGCGTTCTACGCGATCTGGTGGGAGGAACTCGCGGGTATCCGGCCGGAACGCACGCTGGGGCGGTTCGCCACCACCTGACCGTGCCGGCTCGCCCTTTGCTCGCCGGGGGGGTTATGGGAGTGCAGATCTCGCGGGCGAGAACGGGGGACTCGCGGGCAGGAACGGGGGACTCGCGGGTTCATGGGCATTACCACCGGGTAACCGAATGCCTCGGACACTCGCGCTCGTTTACCAGTACGCTTGTACCGCTACCACGTGCCGAGACGAACCGCGAAGATCCGCGAGAGGAGCCCCGCCGCTCATGACCAAGATCAAGGTCGAGGGCACCGTCGTTGAGCTCGACGGCGATGAGATGACCCGCATTATCTGGCAGTTCATCAAAGAGAAGCTGATCCACCCCTACCTCGACATCAACCTCGAGTACTACGACCTCGGCATCGAGGAGCGCGACCGCACCGACGACCAGATCACCGTTGAGGCGGCGAACGCGATCGCCAAGCACGGCGTCGGGGTCAAGTGCGCCACGATCACACCCGACGAGGCGCGGGTCGAGGAGTTCGGCCTCAAGAAGATGTGGCGTAGCCCCAACGGCACCATCCGCAACATCCTCGGCGGTGTCGTCTTCCGCGAGCCGATCATCATCTCCAACATCCCCAGGCTGGTACCCGGCTGGACCAAGCCGATCATCATCGGCCGCCACGCGCACGCCGACCAGTACAAAGCAACCGACTTCAAGGTGCCTGGGCCGGGAACGGTCACGATCACCTACACGCCCGACGACGGTTCCGAACCCATGGAGCTGGAGGTCGCGAGGTTCCCCGAGGGCGGTGGCGTCGCCATGGGGATGTACAACTACCGCCGCTCCATCGAGGACTTCGCGCGCGCTTCGCTGCGGTACGGGCTCGACAGGGGCATGCCCGTGTACATGTCGACGAAGAACACGATCCTCAAGGCCTACGACGGCATGTTCAAGGACATCTTCGCCGAGATCTTCGAAACCGAGTTCAAGGCCGACTTCGACGCCAAGGGTCTGACCTACGAGCACCGGCTCATCGACGACATGGTGGCCGCCTCGCTGAAGTGGGAGGGCGGCTACGTCTGGGCGTGCAAGAACTACGACGGTGACGTGCAGTCCGACACCGTCGCCCAGGGCTTCGGCTCTCTGGGATTGATGACGTCCGTGCTGCGCACCCCCGACGGCAGGACGGTGGAGGCCGAAGCCGCGCACGGCACCGTGACCCGCCACTACCGGCAGCACCAGCAGGGCAAACCGACCTCCACCAACCCGATCGCGTCGATCTTCGCCTGGACCAGGGGTCTTGAACACCGAGGCAAGCTGGACGGCAACTCCGAACTCGTCGGGTTCGCCAACAAGCTGGAACAGGTCGTGGTCGAGACCGTGGAGAGCGGGAAGATGACCAAGGACCTCGCCCTCCTCATCGGCAAGGACACCCCGTACCAGACCACCGAGGAGTTCCTCGCCACGCTGGACCGCAACCTCGCCGCCAAGATCGCGAAGGCGTGACGCGGAACCTGACACGGAAGCTGTCGCGAGGCCCCGTCCGGTTCACCCGGCCGGGGCCTTCGTACGGCTAGGATCAGGCGCCGTGTCAACAACGATCCGCGCTGCCGCCGCAGCGCTGTGCCTGCTCGGCGTGCTCTCGGTTGCCGGCTGCGGCCAGCGCATCGCCGGTACTCCGAGCGCGGCCGAGTCCACGGCCGGCACGGGCGAGCCGTCGTCGGCCCCGGTCACCGCGCCGAGTCCGACTCGGCAGAGCCGGTTGCCGCAGACCGGCGAGCCGGTGGACCTGGCAAGCCTGCAGGGCCTGTGGCGGGGGCAGTACCAGTGCGCGCAGGGCGAAACCGGTATGGAGCTGGAGATATCCGCGCCCGAGGGTGACACGGTCGAAGCCGTCTTCCGGTTCTTCGCGCTGCCCGGCCAGCCGCAGGGCCCCTCCGGCAGCTTCTCGATGCGTGGCCGAAACACCGAGACCGGCCTGGTGTTCGTGCAGCAGGAGTGGATCGAGCAACCGGATGGCTACGTGATGGTCGACCTCGGCGTGTCGTCCGTGGAGGGGGACACCATGACCGGTCGGGTGGCAGGCCCCGGTTGCGGGGACTTCACCGTGACGCGGCAGTGACGAAGGGCGGCTCACCGCGCCGGGTGCGCGGCGAACAGCTGCTCGTCACGACCAGATGGTGACGAACACCGGAGGCCGGAATCGCGAAGGCGGTACCCCGCTGCCGGGCGAGCGCATCACCTGCATCGCGCCGGGCGTGCCGAGGAAGTGCCGCAGCGAAGCCGCCGCTACCGAGCAACGCTCGCGTGCGGGTGTGGTCACGTGCCAGCACAACGGCATCGGGGTCAGCGGAGTCGGGACCACGGCCAGTTCGTGACGCCGAAGCTGCGGCGCGACCAGGTGCTCGATCGCGATCGAGGCACCACCCCCGCTCGCCGTTGCCGCCCAGGCCGCTGTCTGGTTGGTGAACACCTCGATGTTGGCGTCGGGGACGCCGAGGCCTCGCAGCAACCGCGCGGCGGCGCTGTCGGCGTCGGTCCCCGAGGGGTCCACCCGCCACTGCCACCCCGCGGGGTTGCCCGAAGGCGGTCGCCTCGGCGAGCCCACCACCACCAACGCGCACCGAAACACCGGGACGCTGTCGAGCTCCGGATCGTCCAGCCGTGGACCCAGCGCCGCGTCGGCGAGCCGGTTGGCCACCAGCACGGGCATCTCGCCCACCTTCGCCAGCCCGGAGGAAACCTCGACGCCGCCGGTGCGCTTACCGAACGCCTCCAGCAGCGGGCTCGCGACGAACTCGGCGATCGTGCTGGTGACGGCCACCCTCAGCGGCTCGGCCACACCGTTGGCCCGGCGGACCGCGGCCTCGGCGTCGGCCCCGAGCGCCACCATGCGCGAGGCGATCGGCAGCAACCGCTTGCCGCCTGCCGTGAGGGTCATGCCGGCGGCGGTGCGCACGATCAGCTTGTCGCCGTGCTGCTGCCGCAGCGCCGCCAGCGCCTGCGAGACGGCGGGCTCGCTCACGCCCAGCGCACGTGCCGCATCGGTGACCGAGCCGAGTCTGGCGACGAGCACGAAGGCGCTGAGCTGTCCGAGTGTCATGGCACTCCCTTGTGACATCCCTCACGGACCAGGCTACATAAGCATGCCCTTATGCCGCCATTGCCCGAATCGTCAACCAGGGCGAATCTCGGCACATGCAGGTACCAGCGCAGTTCCAGTACGAGAAGGCAACGAGTGTCGAGCACGCACTGGAGTTGCTCGGCAGGTACGGATCGGAGAGCAGGCTGGTCGCGGGCGGACACAGCCTCATTCCCATGATGAAGCTGCGGCTCGCCCAGCCGGAGGCGTTGATCGACATCAACGACCTCGACGAACTGGCGAGGATCGCCGTCGAGGAGGACACCCTCGTCGTCGGCGCCATGGTCCGGCACGCCGACCTGCTCGACTCCGCGATCGCGGGCGAGCACTTCCCGATCTTCCACGACGCCGAGCGGCTGATCGCCGATCCCGTGGTGCGTAACAGGGGAACCGTCGGTGGGTCGCTGTGCCAGGCGGACCCGTCGGAGGACCTGTCGGCCGCGTTCGCCGCGGTCCGTGCCGAGGCGGTGATCCAGGGCCCTCGTGGACGCAGAACCACGCCCGTGCGGGAATTCTTCACCGGCCCCTACCAGACCGCGGTGGAGCCGGACGAACTGCTCGTGCAGCTTCGCGTGCCCATCCGCTCCTCCGCATCGGCCTACGAGAAGGTGGAGCGGCGAGCGGGCGACTGGGCGGTGGCGGCGGTGGGTGCGGCGCTGCGGCTGGAGGGCGAGCAGCTCGCAGAGGTCGGCATCGGGCTGACGGCGCTGGGCGCGCCACAGTTCCACGCACCCGAGGCCGAGGAGTTCCTCACCGGCGGACCCGCCACGCCGGAGCGCTTCGCCGAGGCGGGGCGGATCGCCGCGCAGCACTGCAACCCACTGGCCGACCAGCGCGGCCCCGTCGACTACAAGCGGCACCTCGCCGCGACGCTCACCACCCGCGCGCTGGGCAGCGCACTCAGCCGCTGGCGCGGCCGAAACCACCAGGAGGCCTGACATGGAGATCACGGTCAACGTCAACGGCCAGTCCTACACCCGCGACGTGGAACCGCGCATGCTGCTGGTGCACTTCCTGCGCGACGAACTCGGCCTCACGGGCACGCACTGGGGCTGCGACACGTCCAACTGCGGTGCCTGCGTGGCGTGGCTGGACGACACCCCGGTCAAGTCGTGCACGGTGCTTGCGGTGATGGCGGACGGCCACACGGTGCGGACGGTCGAGGGACTGGAGAGCGCCGATGGGCTCGACCCCGTTCAGCAGGGCTTCATCGAATGCCACGGACTGCAGTGCGGGTTCTGCACCCCAGGGATGATGATGACCTCACGCTGGCTGCTCGACCACAATCCCGACCCGTCCGAAGCGGACATCCGGGAGGCCATTTCCGGGCAGCTGTGCCGCTGCACCGGTTACGAGAACATCGTCCGCTCCGTTCGCTGGGCCGCGGAACACGAGGCTGCTGCCGAGGGCGAGGCGGTCACCGAGGACACGAGCGTGGAGGTGCAGGCATGACCGCCACCGAGGAACGGCCGACCCCGATGGGCTACGGCCCGATGAACCGCAAGGAGGACGCGCGCTTCGTCCGTGGCCACGGCAACTACGTCGACGACATCGTGCTGCCGGGGATGCTGCACGGCGCCGTGCTGCGCAGCCCCTACGCGCACGCGCGCATCCTCTCCGTCGACACCAGCGCAGCGCAGGCACACCCCAAGGTGCGCGCCGTGATCACCGGCGAGACCCTTGCCGGGCTGAACCTGGCCTGGATGCCGACGCTCTCGCACGACGTGCAGGCCGTGCTGGCCACCGACAAGGTGCGCTTCCAGGGCCAGGAGGTCGCCTTCGTGGTCGCCGAGGATCGCTACTCCGCGCGCGACGCACTCGAACTCATCGACGTGGACTACGAGCCGCTTCCCCCGGTGGTGGACGCGCGCAAGGCCCTGGACGCCGACGCGCCGGTGATCCGCGACGACCTGGAGGGCAGGACGGACAACCACATCTTCGACTGGGAGACCGGCGACAAGGCGGCGACCGACGACGTGTTCGACAGGGCGGAGGTCGTCGCCGCGCAGGACATGCTCTACCCGCGCGTGCACCCGGCACCGATGGAGACCTGCGGCGCGGTGGCCGACCTCGACAAGATCACCGGCAAGCTCACGGTGTACACCACGACGCAGGCGCCGCACGCCCACCGCACGGTGTACGCGATGGTCGCGGGGTTGCCGGAGCACAAGATCCGGATCGTCTCGCCCGACATCGGCGGCGGGTTCGGCAACAAGGTAGGCATCTACCCCGGCTACGTGTGCGCCATCGTCGGCTCGATCGTCACCGGCAAGCCGGTGAAGTGGATGGAGGACCGCTCGGAGAACCTGATGAGCACCTCCTTCGCCCGCGACTACCACATGCGTGGCGAGATCGCGGCCACGCGGGACGGCAAGATCCTCGGCCTGCGAGTGAAGGTGATCGCCGACCACGGCGCCTTCAACGGCACCGCGCAGCCGACGAAGTTTCCCGCCGGGTTCTTCGGTGTCTTCACCGGGTCCTACGACCTGCAGGCGGCGCACTGCGAGGTCACCGGCGTCTACACCAACAAGGCTCCTGGCGGGGTGGCCTACGCGTGTTCGTTCCGCATCACCGAGGCCGTCTACCTCGTGGAGCGGCTGGTCGACGTGCTCGCCTACGACCTCGGGGTCGACCCCGCGCAACTGCGGATGCGAAACCTGCTGCGGCCCGAGCAGTTCCCCTACGAGAGCAAGACCGGCTGGGAGTACGACTCCGGTGACTACCCGAAGGCGCTGCGGTTGGCGCTGGAGCAGGTGGGCTACGAGGAGTTGCGCGTCGAGCAGGCCGCCAAGCGCGACCGTGGGGAGTTGATGGGCATCGGTGTCAGCTTCTTCACCGAGGCGGTCGGCGCGGGGCCACGCAAGCACATGGACATCCTCGGTCTCGGGATGGCCGACGGGGCCGAGTTGCGCGTGCACCCCACCGGCAAGGCCGTGCTGCGGCTGTCATGCCAGACGCAGGGGCAGGGTCACGAGACCACGTTCGCGCAGATCGTGGCCGAGGAACTGGGTATCTCCCCCGACGACATCGACGTCGTGCACGGTGACACCGACCAGACCCCGTTCGGGCTGGGCACCTACGGTTCGCGTTCCACCCCGGTCTCCGGCGCCGCGACAGCGGTGGCCGCGCGCAGGGTGCGAGAACGAGCAAAGCTCGTGGCGTCCGCGATGCTCGAGGTCAGCCCGGACGACCTGGAATGGGAGAAGGGGCGTTGGTTCGTCAAGGGCGACCCGGCGGCGAGTAAGACGATCTCCGAGATCGCGCTGGCCGCGCACGCCGACCTGGAACTGCCCGAGGGCGTGGAAGGCCATCTGGATGCGGCGTGCGTGTACAACCCGCCGAACCTCACCTACCCGTTCGGTGCGTACGTGTGCGTGGTGGACGTGGACGCCGAGACCGGTCAGGTGAAGGTACGCAAGTTCGTCGCGGTGGACGACTGCGGGGTGCGGATCAACCCGATCATCGTCGAGGGGCAGGTGCACGGCGGGCTGGCCGACGGCGTCGGCATGGCGCTGATGCAGGTGATGGCCTTCGACGAGGACGGCAACCACCTCGGCGGGTCGTTCATGGACTACCTGCTACCCACCTCCATGGAGTGCCCCTCGTGGGAGCTGGGTGAGACGGTGACTCCCTCCCCGCATCACCCGATCGGCGCGAAGGGCATCGGGGAATCCGCGACGGTGGGTTCGCCCGCGGCCGTGGTGAACGCCGTGGTGGACGCCCTGCGGCCCTACGGCGTCCGGCACGCCGACATGCCGCTGACACCGGCCGCGGTGTGGCGCGCGGCGCAAGGTGACCCGATCAGGACCGACCTGGCGATCACATGAAGGAGGCACCGAGGCTGCTCGCGCACGCGGAGTCGCTACGGGCACAGCGAACCCCGTTCGTGCTGGCTACCGTCGTGCGCGCGCAGCGCCCCACCAGCGCCAGACCCGGCGACCGGGCGCTCGTGCTCGCCGACGGCACTATCGAGGGCTTCGTCGGCGGAACGTGTGCCGAGTCGACCGTCCGGGTGGCCGGCATGCGATCGCTGACCAGCGGCGAGTCCACGTTGCTGCGCATCACCCCGGAAGCCGAGGGCGAGACGGCGGGGGAGGGTGTGCTCACGGTCGGCAACCCCTGCCTTTCCGGCGGATCGCTGGAGATCTTCCTGGAACCGCAGCTGCCTTCGCTGCTGGTGGAGGTGTTCGGCGCCGCGCCCATCGCGCGGGCACTGGAGGAGGTGGGCGCCGCACTCGGCTACGAGGTGCGCCGAAACGACGACAGCGTGCCCGCGCTGCCCGCCGACACCGCGGCGGTGGTGGTGGCCTCACACGGCAGGGGCGAGGACGATGCGCTGCGGGCCGCGTTGCGGGCGGGTGTGGACTACATCGGGTTGATCGCCAGCCCGCGCAGGGGCCGGGCTGTGCTGGCGGCGCTGGACGAGCCCGACGCCGCCCGGGTGCACACGCCCGCAGGGCTGGACATCGGGGCGCGAACACCCGAGGAGATCGCGCTGTCGGTGTACGCGCAGCTGCTCGCCGAGCGCCCCCGCCCCTCGGCGGGCGAACCGGAGGTGAGCGCCGGGGTGGCGGAGGCCACCGACCCGGTGTGCGGGATGAGCGTCGCGATCACCGCGACGACGCCACAGGCCGGGCACGACGGCAGGCGCTACTACTTCTGCGGTCCCGGTTGCGGGCAGGCGTTCGCCGACGATCCCTCCCGTTACCTGCCGACCTCGCCCGGCTAGCTGGACCTGCGAAGGGAGCGGTGAGTGTCGGAGTTCGCTGATGTGGGTTCGCTGGCCGGGGCGCTGCGGGAGGCCGACTACCTCACCGACGACGCGCTGGCCACGGCCCTGTTCCTGGCCGTACGGCTGAGGCAGCCGATCCTGCTCGAGGGCGAGCCCGGGGTCGGCAAGACCGAGGCGGCCAAGGCGTTGGCTCGGGTGCTGGACACCCCGCTGATCCGGTTGCAGTGCTACGAGGGGCTGGCCTCGGCCGACGCGCTGTACGAGTGGAACTACCCGCGCCAACTACTGGCGATCCGGCTCGCCGAGGCCGCTGGCACGCGGGTGGCCGAGGCCGACCTGTTCACCGACGACTACCTGCTCGCCAAGCCACTGCTCGCGGCGATAGACCATCCCGGTCCACGCCCGGCGGTGCTGCTGATCGACGAGGTGGATCGTGCCGACGACGAGTTCGAGGCGTTCCTGCTGGAACTGCTCGCGGAATCGACCGTGACGATCCCGGAGTTGGGGACGCGCAGAGCGGTTGTCCCCCCGATCGCGGTGCTCACGTCCAACCGGACCCGCGAGCTGCACGACGCGCTGAAGCGTCGTTGCCTGTACCACTGGATCGCCCACCCCGACGCCGAGCGGGTTGCCGCGATCATCAGGCTGCGGGTGCCCGAGGCCACCGGCTGGTTGTCCGAGCGGGTCGCCGGTGCGGTCGAGCGCATGCGTGAGTTGCGGCTCTACAAGCCACCCGGTGTCGCGGAGGCCATCAACTGGGCAGCGGCGCTGCACGCACTCGGTATCGAACACGTCGACGAACACTCCATGCGCCACACCCTGGGCGCGGTGCTGAAGTACGAGGAGGATCGCGCCGCCGTTGAGGCGGCCGGTCCGGCACGGATCGCGGGCGATGCTGGCTGAGCTGTCCGCGCGGCTGTGCGCGGCGTTGCGCGCGGAGGGGCTGCCGGTCGGTGCCGACCGTGCGGCCCGGTTCGCCCGCTCGGTCGTGGCAGTGTCGCCCGGGACGGCCGACGAGCTGTACTGGTGTGCCTTGGCCACGTTGACGGCGGACCCTTCCGACGTCGCGGTACTCGGTCGGGTATTCGACAGCGTATTCGGTGAACTCGGCGTCGAACTGCCGTCACGGACGGCGTCGGTGACACCGGCCGGGACCGACACCGCACCCGGCTCCTCCGCGGCCCGGACCGCGCAGCAGGCCTCGCCGCAGGGTGAGCGGGACGGCCACCGCGAGGCCGGCCGAAGCGGCGAAGGTGAGGAGCGCGAGGTGCGCACGCCGACGCTGGGTGTGGCCGTCGAGCGCCTTGCCCGCCGCGACTTCGCCGAATTGGACCCCGACGAGCTGGCTTCGCTGGTCGAGGCGATGCGGCGGTTTCGCATCGCGACGCCGCTGCGGCGCTCCCGCAGGCACCGCGCAGCCGCCGCGGGCCGGCAGTTCGACATGCGCGAGACGTTGCGCAGGGCGCGGCGGACCGGAGCCGAACCGGTGTTGCTGCGCAGGCGGACCCAGCGGCTGAAGCCGCGCAGGCTGGTGGTGCTGTGTGACATCTCGGGCTCGATGCAGGCACACGCTCGGGCCATGCTGCAGTTACTGGTGTCGGCGGCGGGGGGTGCCGAAGCCGAGGTGTTCACCTTCGCCACCCGGCTGACCCGGCTCACCCCCGTGCTGGCCGCCGATCCGGCCACGGCACTGCGGGAGGCAGGGCAGGCCGCGCCCGACTGGTCCGGCGGCACCCGCATCGGGGAGAACCTGCGCGAGTTCATCGAAAGCCACGGCGCCAAAGGCATGGCCAGGTCGGCGGTGGTGGTTGTCATCTCCGACGGGTGGGAAGCGGGCGACCCCGCACTCCTCGGCGAGCAGATGGCGCGACTCGCCCGGCTGGCCTACCGGGTGGTGTGGGTCAACCCACGCACGGCGAAGCCGGGCTACCGGCCGCTCACCGGCGGGATGGCGGCGGCATGGCCGCACTGCGCGGCGGTGGTGAGTGCCCACCGGTTGGACGTCATCGGTGAGCTGGTCGAGGCCATCGCCGCTGACCGAAAGTGATCAGACGGTCACAGTGTTGCCGCGAGCGGGTGGTTGCACCGGTTGGCCCTGTCCCCGTTGCCGGGTTTGCCCCTACGCTGCTCGCAGCGCCTGTCGCAGTACACGAGGAGCACGAACGTGGTGCTGGGAATACCGAAGAAGACGTTGGTCATCTTTGCGGTTCTGATCGGGGTCGTGCTCATCTACGCGATGGGTTCCGACCAGCGCCCTTCCGAGGCCCAGTCGGGATCAGACGGAGAGGACTGCCGCGTGAAGGTCACCGCGGACATCCTCAACGTACGGGCCGGGCCCGGGATGGCTGCCGAGATCGTCGGCAAGTTGAGGCAGGAAGCCGAGACCGAAGCACAACCGGTGGTACGCAACGGGTTTCGCAAGATCGACGACAGCCGTTGGGCAGCCGACGCGTTCCTGGAACCGGTCTCGGGCGCCAGTTGCGGCTGAGGTCAGCTTCGGCTCCCGCGCCGCATACGCAGCAGCACCACCCCGCGGGCAACCAGTAGTGAAACGCCGGTGAGGGCGGCGACCGCGAGCGCAACGAAAACGTCCGGCATCGCCCAGAACAGCTGCCGGTAACCGAACACCCGGTCACTGAACGCGGTGGTCAACCGGGGGAGCGCGGCGAGCACGGCAACCGGCGCCAGCATCCACAGAGTCCATACCGACCACAGCGGCCACCGTGTCCATCGCGGCAGCCGCCGTCGTGAACGCCGGTTTCCTGGTCGCCACCGCCGGATCCGCGCCAGCCGCCAGGATCGCAACCCCGCGGCGAGCACGGTGACGGCCAGCAGCGAGTAGCCGATTACCCGCAGCCCCGGCCCGCCGCCCTGCAGCTGTCCACCTTGGACGGTGGAGGCGATCCGGTGCGCCAGTCCAGCCATGCCGGAAAGCGCGTGGTTGGAATTGGTCAACACGACTACGCCGACGCCCGTTGCAGGTACCAGCACCTGTTCGGCGTAGGCGGTGGTGAGCACGCCGGTGTGTTCCAGCCAGTCCGGTTCGCCTTCGCGTGCCACCCAACCCATCGCGTAGTCGCTGCCGCTCGCCGGGGTGTGCAGCAGTGCAACCGCCTCGGCGCTGAGCAGCCGCCTTCCCTCGAACAACCCTTCGTCCAGTTGCATGCGCAGCAGGTTGGCCATGTCGGAAGCGCTGGTGACGACACCACCGGAGCCTGCGAGGTAACCGGCAGGCTCGTCGTGGCCGAATGCCCGGCCGAAAGCCACCACGTGCCCGCGTGCCCGGTCAGGCGCGCGCTCGTCGAGTTGCCCCGTGGTGACCACGCTCGTCGTGGCGGTCATGCCCAGTGGGTCGAGCACGCGGGTCGAAAGGTACTCGTCGAACGGCCTTCCTGAGACCACCTCGACGATTCGGGCAAGCACAGCGTAGTTGGGGTTGAAGTAGTGGAACTCCTCGCCAGGGTCGCTGACCAGCCTCGCGGCCCGCAGGCTTGCCACCCGTTCGGGTACCGAGTCCGGCTGCGGCAGCGTTCGTTCGGCGAAGCCGGTGTCGGCCATCCCGCTGGTGTGGTTGAGCAGCTGCCGCACCGTGATCCGCCCGGACCGGTCGGCGTCGGCGGTGGTGAAACCCGGCAGGTAGCGCCGCACCGGCGCGTCCAGTTCCACCCTGCCCTCGTCGGCGAGTTGCAGCACCGCGGTCGCGGTGAACGACTTGCTCAGCGAAGCGGCGAGGAACGGCGTGTCCGGGGAGACGCCGCGATCGCCGCCGGCCGTGCCGTAGCCGCGCACATGGAGCACGTCGCTGCCACGAACGACCGCCACCGCGACGCCGGGGACGGCGTTGGCCTCCATGGCAGCCTCCACCAGCGCGTCGACCTCCGCGCGCCAATCCGCAGGCGACGCTGCCGCCGCCCGCGGCGCGGGCACGGCCAGCGCGACGAGTGCGACCAGTAGGAGCACGGTCGCCCTCTTCACAGTGACACCACCGTGAGCCGCGTCATGGGCAGAGTGTGGCAGTCCGAAGCCGCTTGTGGGTCGAGTAGCCTGCCGGGCGTGCTGACCGTCTCCACAGTCAATGTCAACGGCCTGCGGGCCGCGGCGAAGAAGGGGTTCGTCGAGTGGCTTGCCGCCACTCGCGCCGACGTGGTGGCCTGTCAGGAGGTGCGGGCTTCGCCGGACAGCCTGCCGGACCAGCTGGCTGGGCCGCAGGGCTGGTACGCCGCGCACGCGGACTGCTCGGTCAAGGGCCGCAACGGCGTGTCCGTCTACAGCCGGCTCGAGCTCGAGGCGGTGCGAGTCGGATTCGGCGAGCCGGAGTTCGCCGACAGCGGTCGCTACCTCGAGGTGGACCTGCCAGGGCTGGTCGTGGCCAGCCTGTACCTGCCAAGTGGCGATGTCGGCACCGCGAGGCAGGACGAGAAGGAACGGTTCATGAAGGCGTTCCTGCCTTACCTGGCCGAGTTGCGCGGCAAGGCCGAGTCGCAGGGGTGTGAGGTGCTGGTGGTCGGCGACTGGAACATCGCGCACGCCGAGATCGACCTGAAGAACTGGAAGGGCAACAGGAAGAACTCCGGCTTCCTCCCGCACGAGCGCGAGTGGCTGGGGCGGGTGTTCGACGAGGCAGGCTACGTGGACGTGCAGCGCAGGCTCGATCCCGAGGGGCCAGGCCCGTACACGTGGTGGTCGTACCGGGGCAAGGCGTTCGACAACGACTCCGGCTGGCGGATCGATCTGATCTGTGCGACACCGGGTATCGCTGAGAAATGCACGTCGGTGGTGGTGGAGCGGGCCGAGAGCTACGACAAGCGCTGGAGCGACCACGCGCCCGTCACGGCGACCTTCGACTGGTCCGCCGCCTGCGCCTGAATCGGCTCGCGGATCCGGAAGGCATGGGCCGTCTCGTGGTCACGCGTCGAGTGGCGCAGCGCGCCAGCGCCAACCCGATTGCCGTTGGCTGCCCGGGAGGTCGGTTCGATCGGTGGCCCACAGTAAGGCCGTCCACGGATCGATACCGGAGATGTCGGCACTGCTGTGCGGGAACATGCGGGCCAGTACCCGGGCGCACACATCGGGCGGTGGGTCGAGGTGCAAGCCGAGCCCTCGGGCGATGTCCTCGCCGTGCACGAGCACCTCGACACAGCCCATACCGGCGAAACCTTCCGGGTCGCTCATCCCTGTCGGGTGGTAAGCGCGGACATCGGGTGCGGCGGTCCGCACGGTAGCGGCGAGAATCCTTCCGCCCGCGACCGCGAACTCCAGCACCTCGGCCGGGGAAGCGGCCTTGTCCGCGGCGGCTTCGAAACGTACATATCGAGTGGTCGGCTGGGCGACCAGTTGTGCGGCGTAGCAGAGCAGGCAGTCGCCGAGGTGTTCCGACGTGCGCCAACAGTCCGATTCCCCGGTTCCTTTCGGGGTGGTCCAGTCACAATCGGTCGCGGGACGCAGTGTCGTCTCGATGCTGTCCAGCGCCGCGTGAAGGTCGTCAGCGGTGACCGCCATCAGGGCTCCATGCTTCTTTCACGGTTTGTGGTGCGTCATCTTGACACGGATGAGGGGTCGGCGAACCAATTGCCACGTCGCCATCGCGTCACTCGCGCGGACGTGCCGCTCGGCGGTGGTGGAGCGGGCGCAGAGCCAAGACAAGCGCTGCGGTGACCCCCTGCCGGCGCGGCCTCTTCGAGCTGCGACTCGGCCGAGGCCGTCAGTTCCTCGGGGAACGAGCGAGAAGTTCTTCGGCCACGGTCGACGCCGCCAGGTAGGCGTTGTCCACGGCGATCTGGTAGCCGGGAAACTCCGACAGCAGTTGGGTGATGCTCTGTCCCTGATAGGGCTGGTCGAAGTTGCTTGCCGTCCGAAGTGAAAGGTACCGGTCGAGTCGGCCTCGTGCCGACAGCGCGGCGGCGACGGCGGTGTCTTCCATTTGGGAGGTGCAGTAGATGCCTTGCTCCTGTGTCCACAGGTCGGTGATGTACTGGGCCCGTTCGGACAGCTGCGCTCCCGCCCAGTAGTCGTCGCCCGTGACGGTGTCGCAGACGTCGACGTAGGGATCCTGGTTCCGTTGGCCCGGATACCGGCTCCTGTTGCGCTCGGCCTCCGCGCTGTCGGCCAGTTCGAGGTCCTTGGTCAGCTTGTAGGCGAGATCGACGAGTTCGTCGTTGAGCCGGAAGACATTCGTGCCGTCAGCGTCGAAGGGCAGGTAGCCGTGGGAAACCTCGGGGGCCGACTGCGGCAGCAGATGGTGACCGAGGTCCCAGTCCACGACCCAGCGGGCCCATGCCGCGAAACCCAGCGTGCCTTCGTCCGGCGGGGTCCCCGCGATTCCCGCCGTGACGAAGTGCGCGTCGCGCAGATTCAGCTTCGGGCTGTCGAGGATGGCCATCATGCTGACGGCCGCGTGCGACTTGCCGATGCCGATCTTCGCGACGCAGAGTCCTCGCCCATCGCAATGCATCGGGGCGTAGGCACCGGGCACGTCGATCTGGATCGGTAGACGCTCGTTCTCCAGCCAGGGAGCTGTCTCGCCGTCGAACATGGTGATGACCAGGACCGAGACCCGAAATGGCTCGCCGCCCGCCTTCGGCCCTCCGCCCGCGAGCGGGCTGGAGGACGGCGCGGCGAGGGCCGCGAGCACGGCGATCAATCCGACCACGCCCAACCGGCCGGCCCACGAAGTCACGAAGGCGGAACGCGACACAAGGCTCTCCCTACTCAGGCGGCTCGGGGCATGATCGATCAATTCGGCGAGCCGTGCCCGTCCGGTGACTCGAAGGCGTTTCCGCCGTGCGGGTGAAGGCCGGAGTACGGACCCGGGAGTAGCGGGCTTGGACGCGCCCGCTAGTCTCACCCGCGCCCTGACGAAAGTGACCAAACCTTGACACGATCGGTAGCTTTCTCGAGGGCGACACTCACTCGATCGGGTGAAGGTCGGCACGAAACGGCAGACTCACATTCGGGAGGCACTCCGGTGCGCAACCCAGTCAGCGAGCAGTCACGGCCGCTCGCACGCGTGCTCCGTGGTGGCGCGGCCCTGGTCGCCGCGCAGGCGCTGACGGCGTTTCTCCTGGTCCTGGGGGCAGGCACTGCCTCGGCCGCGCAGGCGGAGCCCAACGCGATGACGTTCGGGCTGCTCGGGCCCGTCGGGCTCGTTGCGGTGGCCCTGGGCGTGCTCGGTATGGCCGCGGGTGTGGTACGGCAGCGCAGGAAGGCACGCGCGCAGGTCGTCCCGATGGCGGAGCCCGCCGCCGACGTCCCCGCCTATTCCCATCCCGGCGAGTAATAGGTCACAGGCGCGGCGATGGTCGCGTGCAGCCGTGGGCCCTTAGTCTCTGGGCATGGCTGATCCCGTCTCGATCAACCCGCCAGACCCTAAGCCGTCACCGGCGGCCCTGCGCCGCGCGTTGCGTCGAGCCGAGGACGGGGTCGCGCTGGACGTGACCGAGTCGGCCGTACTGCTGCACGCGCGCGGCGAGGACCTGGACCGGCTGCTCGACGCGGCGGGCCGCGTACGCGACGCCCACCTCGCCGATCAGAGCAGGCCGGGCATCGTCACCTACAGCAGCAGCGTGTTCATCCCGCTGACCAGGCTGTGCCGGGACCGCTGCCACTACTGCACCTTCGCCACGGTGCCCGGCAAGCTCGACTCGCTGTACCTGGAGCGCGAAGAGGTGCTCGACATCGCGCGGGCAGGCGCGGCGGCGGGCTGCAAGGAGGCGCTGTTCACCCTCGGCGACCGGCCCGAGCAGCGCTGGCCGCAGGCGAGGCAATGGCTCGACGAGCGCGGTTACGAGTCCACTCTGGACTACGTGAGGGCGTGCGCCGTCGCGGTGCTTGAGGAGACCGGGCTGCTGCCTCACCTCAACCCGGGTGTGCTGAGCTGGGAGGAGTTGCAACGACTCAAGCCGGTCGCACCGAGCATGGGGATGATGCTGGAGACGACCGCGCAGCGGTTGTGGTCCGAGCCCGGTGGGCCGCACTACGGTAGCCCCGACAAGGAACCCGCGGTGCGGTTGCGGGTGCTCGACGACGCGGGCCGAGTCGGAGTGCCGTTCACCACGGGCATCCTGGTCGGGATCGGCGAGACACTCCACGAGCGCGCCGAGTCGCTGCACGCGATTCGCGCCCGCGCAAGGCAGTACCGCAACATCCAGGAAATCATCGTCCAGAACTTCCGCGCCAAGCCCGACACGGCCATGCGCTCGCACGCGGATGCGGACCTGACCGACCTTGCCGCGACCGTGGCCCTCGCCCGGTTGCTGCTGCCGCCAGGGGTCAGCGTGCAGGCGCCACCCAACCTCGTCGGCGACGAACACGCCTTGCTGCTGCGTGCGGGTATCGACGACTGGGGCGGCGTATCCCCGGTCACGCGCGACCACGTCAACCCGGAGCGCCCGTGGCCTGCCGTCGAGGAGTTGTCGCGGCGCACCGAGCAGGCGGGTTATGCGATGCGCGAACGCCTCGCCGCCTACCCGCGGTTCGTCCTGGACCAGGACAGGTGGCTCGACGCACGCATCCAGCCGCACGTGGCCGCGCTCGCTGACGAGGGTGGCCTCGGGCGCGAGCAGGTGCGACCGAGTGGACTGCCGTGGCAGGAGCCCGACGGCGGCCTTGACACCACGGGACGCGCCGACCTGCACGCCGCGATCGACACCGAGGGCCGAACCGGCGACCGGCGCAGCGACTTCGACAGCGTCTACGGCGACTGGGAGTTGCTGCGCGAGCGGGCGGAGCAGGTGGTGGCGAGGTTCGACACCGACGTGCGCCAGGGGCTGCGGCTGGCCGCCGACGACCCCGCCGCGCTGCTGCGCGAGGAGAACGCGGCCGCCGCGATGGCGCTGCTCACCGCCGACGGTGAGGCGCTGGAGACCATGGCCCGGCTGGCCGACGAACTGCGGGCGAGCGTGGTCGGCGACGACATCACCTACGTGGTGAACCGCAACATCAACTTCTCCAACGTCTGTTATGTCGGTTGCCGGTTCTGCGCGTTCGCGCAGCGCGAGCGCGACGCCGACGCCTACCGGCTGTCCACCGACGAGGTGGCGGCTCGCGCGGTGCAGGCCGCTGAGGCCGGAGCGACCGAGGTCTGCATGCAGGGCGGCATCGACCCGAAGCTGCCGGTGGGCTACTACGCCGACGTGGTGCGCGCGATCAAGAAGGCGGTACCGGACATGCACGTGCACGCCTTCTCTCCGATGGAGATCGTCTCCGCGGCGGCGAAGGCGGGCGTCAGCGTGCGCGAGTGGCTCACCGAACTGCGTGACGCGGGGTTGGGTTCCATTCCTGGCACGGCGGCCGAGATCCTCGACGACGACGTGCGCTGGGTGCTCACCAAGGGCAAGCTGCCCGCGCGGACGTGGATCGACGTGGTCACCACAGCGCACCAACTGGGCATCCCGTCGTCGAGCACGATGATGTACGGCCACGTCGACCACCCGGGGCACTGGTTGGGGCACCTGCGGGTGCTGGCGGCGATCGCCGACGAGACCGGTGGCTTCACCGAGTTCGTCGCGCTGCCGTTCGTGCACCACAACGCCCCCATCTACCTCGCGGGCGTGGCGCGGCCGGGGCCGACCGTTCGCGACAACCGGGCGGTGCACGCGTTCGCGCGGCTGGCGCTGCACGGCCGCATCGACAACGTGCAGTGCTCGTGGGTCAAGCTCGGCGACAAGGGCACGGCCCAGGTGTTGCGCGGCGGGGTCAACGACATCGGCGGCACGCTGATGGAGGAGACCATCTCCCGCATGGCAGGTTCGGAGCACGGTTCGGCCCGCACCGTGACGCAACTGGAGGAGCTGGCGACGCTGGCAGGTCGTTCCAGCGCGCAGCGGACCACCACCTACGGCAGGGTTCAGCCGGGTAGCACCCACCTCGCTCACCGTTCGTAGCCGGTCGCCGTTGCGGGACGACCGGCCCCTGGCTAGCGTCGTCGCGCGTGACGGACCGCGACACGGGCACGGCGAGCCCGCGGAACCCACTGCCACGGTTGCGCCGGAGGTACCCCTGGCTCGATCACGTCTTCGTGGCGGCCACCACCTATGCGAAGCGCTACGGCAACCACTATGCCGCCGCCATCACCTACTTCTCGGTGTTGTCGCTGTTTCCGCTGCTCATGGTGGGTTTCTCCATCGCGGGCTTCGTGCTGGCGGGCAACCAGACCGCGCTGCGGGAACTGCGGGAAGCGATCCTGCGCTCTGCGCCGGAGGGGCTCGGCGACTTCCTCAGCAGCATCGTCGACGCCGCACTGGACTCCAGGGCCGGAGTCGGCATCTTCGGGCTGCTGCTGGCGTTCTACTCCGGCCTCGGCTGGATGACCAACCTTCGTGACGCTTTGACCGCGCAGTGGGGGCAGGGCAAGCGGAGGGTGCCGTTCCTGCGAACAAAACTGCGGGACCTGATCGCACTCGGCGGGCTGGGACTGGCCCTGGCCGTCTCGTTCGGGCTGACGGCCGTCGGCGGCACGGTCGGCAATTATCTGCTCGACCTCACGGGGCTGCAGGACGTCGCCTTCGCGAGGTTCGTGCTGTGGCTGTCCACCATCGCGCTGGCACTGGTCGCCGACGTGCTGGTCTTCCTGTGGGTGCTGTCGCGACTGCCGAGACAGCGGGTCACGGTGCGCAGCGCGCTACGCGGCGCCGTGCTGGCGGCAGCCGGATTCGAACTGCTCAAGCTAGCAGGATCGGTGTATCTCGGCGCGATCTCCGACACCCCCAGCGGCGCGCTGTTCGGCCCCATCATCGGCCTGCTCGTGTTCGCCAATCTCGTCTCGCGGTTCGTGCTCTTCGTCACCGCATGGACGGCGACGGCAGGAGAGAACGTGGTGCGCGAGATCGAGCCCCCACCGCCCGCGGTGATCCGGCCGACGGTGCGCGTGACCAAGGGTGCCGGACCAGGTGCGGTGCTGGCCGCGCTCGGGATCGGCGTGCTGCTGGGCAGGCGCGGGCGCGGGCGCGGCTGACGCGCTCACCTATGCTCACCTGTGACGACAGGGGTGAGGGTGAGCGAGACGGTAACGACATCGGAGACGACCAAGCTGCCGCGCGAAATCTGGATTCTGGTCGGGGCGAGCTTTCTCATCGCCATCGGTTACGGGCTGATCGGGCCCGCGCTACCCAACTACGCGACAAGCTTCGACGTCGGCGTCACCGCGGCGTCGGTGGTGGTGAGCGCGTTCGCGTTCGTGCGACTGGCGTTCGCCCCGGCAAGCGGCAGGCTGGTGACCAAGTTCGGGGAACGTCCCATCTACCTGTGGGGGGTTTCGATCGTCGCGGTCGGCACGCTGGCGTGCGCGCTGGCTGCCGACTACTGGCAGTTGCTGCTGTTTCGCTCGGCCAGCGGGATCGGCTCCACGATGTTCACCGTCTCCGCCATCGGGCTGCTGATCCGTATCTCACCCACCCACCTGCGAGGCAGGGCCTCCGGCCTGTGGGGCACCAGTTTCCTGCTCGGTGGAATCGCGGGCCCCGTCCTCGGTAGTGCCCTGGTCACTGTCTCGCTGCGGGCGCCGTTCGTCGCCTACGGCAGCGCGCTGGTGGTCACGACGGTGTTCGTGTGGTGGAAACTGCGCGGCTCCGAACTCGCCTCCCGCCCTGCCGACGACACCACACCCACCATGACCTTCCCGCAGGCGCTGCGGCACCCCACCTACCGGGCCGCGCTGGCGTCGAACCTCGCCAACGGCTGGGCGGTGTTCGGCGTTCGCATGTCACTGATGCCGCTGTTCGTGACGGCGGTGCTGGCCAAGGACGAGTCGTTCACCGGCATCGCGCTCGCGGTGTTCGCCGCCGCCAACGCCGCCGTGCTGCTGCTCGCCGGGCGCTTCGCCGACCGGCGTGGGCGCAAGCTGCCCGCGCTGTTCGGGCTCGCGCTGCTGGGTGTGGGAACAGCGGGGCTCGGCCTTACCGCCGACCCGTGGCTGTTCCTTGCGGCCTCGTTCGTCGCGGGCGTCGGCTCCGGGGCGCTGAACCCCTCGCAGAGCGCCGCGGTCGCCGACGTGCTGGGGGCCAAGGCACGCGGCGGCTCCGTGCTCGCCGGGTTCCAGATGGCCGCCGACGTCGGCGCCGTGGTGGGCCCGCTTGCGGCGGGCGCGATCGCGGAGCAGTGGTCCTACGGCGCGGCGTTCGGCCTGACCGGCGGTGTCGCGGCGGTGGCCCTGCTGCTGTGGCTCATGGCGAGGGAGACCCTGCCACCGCGCGACGGTGGCGAGCACACCGCGCAGGACGTCGCCACGGACAACTGCTGCCCGGAGTCCACGCAGCAGCGTTGACGGTGACCGGGCCGCGAGTGGGTCCGCGCCGCTAGTTGTACCTGGCCATGAGGTCGGTGGCAGGCGTGCCTGCCGGGTGCAGCTAGTCCGGGCGGTGCAGCACCCCGCGCCGGTGTGCCACGATCATGCCCACGATCACCAGCACGGTGACCAGCAGCGTGACGATCCACCCGGTGGTGCCGAACGGGTCATGGGCGCTGGTGGCGGCGACGGACACCTCAGGCTGCTCCGCCGAGTTCGCTGCCTCGGCCGGAGCGTCCTGCCCGAGCGTGCCCACGGGGCGGCTGCCCGCCGCGGCGAGGGCGAAGCCGTAGTCGAGCAACCGCGCGGCCTGCTCCGACACCCTGATCGGCCGTTGCTCCGCCCTGAGCAGGACGACGGCGAGCCTTCTGCCCTCCCTGCTCGCGGCGCCCGCGTAGGTGTGGCGCGCGTCGTCGGTGAAGCCGGTCTTGCCGCCGAGGAAGCCGGGGTAGGACTGCCACAACTTGTTGTCGTTGTACACCGGGTAGGCAGGCTTACCCGGCCCGCCGGGAAACATCAGTTGCCTTGTGGCCACGGCCTTGGCGTAACGCGGTTGCCGCATGGCGTGGCGGAAGACGAGGCTCATGTCGTAGGCCGAGGTGACCATGCCGGGGCCGTCGAGTCCGGACGGTGTCGCCGCGCGGGTGTCCCTCGCGCCGAGTCGTTCGGCGAGCGCGTTCATCTTGCTCACCGCGACATCCACACCGCCCACGGCGTTGGCGAGTGTGTGCGCCACGTCGTTTCCCGAACGCATCAGCAGCGCCCGCAACAGCACCTCGACCTCGTAGCGCCCGCCCGCGACGACGCCGACGCAGGTGCACTCCTGTTCGGCGTCCTCCCGACTTGCCACCACGACCTCGCCGGGCGGCAGTTCGTCGAGCACAACGAGCGCCAGCAGCGTCTTGATCAGCGAGGCAGGCCGGTGCCTGCCGTGCGGATCCTTCGCCGCCAGCACCTCACCGGTCTCCATGTCCTGTACCAGCCAGGCCGCGGCCGTGAGCTGCCTCGGCGACGACGGCGTCGGGCCGGGCAGAACCAGCCCGCATTCGGCCATCCGCTCGCCGCCCGCCGGGGTCGCGGGCACCGGCAGCGGCGACGGCGACGGCTCACCGGGAGGTGGCTGCTCCGAGGTGTCGACCGGAGGTGGCGGCAGCTGCCGGTTCGCGCACTCCTGCGCAACCGGCCGCACCGGTTGTGCCAGTGCGGGCACGGGCACCGCCACGATCGCGAGCAGAGCGGACAGCCAAGCGAGGACGAGGAGTCTGGTGGTGGAAGCGCTGCGCACCCGTGCAGGCTATCGACAGCAGGGCGAGGATACTGCCAGGCATGCGAATGTCTCGCGGCACTTCATTCTTCCTGCTGGCGTTCGGGGTGTGGTCCTGGCTCATCTGGATCACCTTCGCCCGCAACCTGTGGGCCAGTGACAACGCCTGGAACCCCGACGGCTCGCCGACCTCGTTCTTCGTCGTGCACGCCGCGCTGGCGGTGGTTTCCTTCGTGCTCGGCACCGCCATCGGGATCATCGGTTGGCGCGGCTGGCGAGCCACGCGAAACCACGGCTCGTCGAAGGGAGTCCAATCGTCGTGAACACACCACAATCGCAGCTTGGCTCGCCCACCGAATCCTCCCGGCCCCGCGGAAACCGGCCGCGTCGCTGGGTGCTCCCGACGGCCGTCGCGCTCGGCCTGCTGGTCGGCGGCGGCGCCGTCGGGCTGGCATGGTCGGTGACCGGCGGGTCGGGGGAAGGGCCTGCCGCGGACGTCAGCGCCGCGTGCGCTGCGATCGAGCGCACCCCGGCGTTGCTGCCCGAGGGCGACTTCGCGAGCCTTCGACGGTGGGGCGCGGCGGCCGAACTCGCCGCAGCCGCCGCGGAGGTCGACAAGTCCTACCAGCCGCTCGCGGACGCCATCAGCAAGCCCGTGCACATCTACCGGAGCACGTTCGAGGCGCGGGGCCCGCAGTTCGAGCAGGCGGTTTCCGCAGCCCGGGATGCCTGCGCCAACGCCTGACCGTACCGAACAGGCCGCAGGGCACGTCCGCGTCGGCGAACGTGCCCTGCGGCCTGTTGTGCTCGTGCTCTGCCGAGCGGCTCAGACCCGCTTGAACAGCAGGGCCCGCTTGACCTCCTGGATGGCCTTGGTGACCTGGATGCCACGCGGGCAGGCGTCGGTGCAGTTGAAGGTGGTGCGGCAGCGCCACACCCCCTCGGAGTCGTTGAGGATGTCGAGCCGTTCCTCGGACCCCTCGTCGCGGGAGTCGAAGATGAACCGGTGTGCGTTGACGATCGCCGCGGGACCGAAGTAGGACCCGTCCGACCAGTACACCGGACACGACGACGTGCAGGCCGCGCACAGGATGCACTTCGTGGTGTCGTCGAACCGTTCCCGGTCGGCCTGCGACTGGATCCGCTCGCGCGTGGGCTCGTTGCCGTAGGCGATGAGGTAGGGCTTCACCGCGCGGTAGGCCTCGAAGAACGGCTCCATGTCCACATAGAGGTCCTTCATGGTCGGCAGGCCCTTGATCGGTGCCACCGTGACGGTGGTGCGCTTGCCCTTCTTCTCCAGCAGGTCCTTCACCAGCACCTTGCAGGCGAGCCGGTTGATGCCGTTGATCTGCATCGCGTCCGACCCGCAGATGCCGTGCGCACACGAGCGCCGGAACGCCAGCGTGCCGTCCACATAGTTCTTGATGTTGAACAGCAGGTTCAGCACGCGGTCGGTGGGCAGCGCGGGGACGTCGTAGGACTCCCAGTGCGGCTCGGTGTCCTGCTCGGGGTTGAACCGCAGGATCTTCACCGTGATGGTGATCGAGCCCTCGGGCGCGGGAATCTGCGAGGTGTCGTGCGTGCCCTCGGAAACCGTGGCAGTCATATCAGTACTTCCGCTCCATCGGCTCGTACCGGGTGAAGGTCACCGGCTTGTAATCCAGCCGGATGTCGGCCATGAACCCGGCGAGTCCGAGCGGGGCGTCCGGGTCCACGCCCTTGCCGTTGTCCGGCAGGATCTTGTACGACATCGAGTGCCGCATGAAGTTGACGTCGTCCCGGTTCGGGTAGTCCTCGCGGGCGTGCGCGCCCCGCGACTCCTTGCGGGCCAGCGCCGCGTTCACCAGTATCTCGGCCAGATCGAGCAGGAAGCCCAGCTCGATCGCCTCGAGCAGGTCGGTGTTGTACCGCTTGCCCTTGTCCATCACCGCGACCCGGCCGTAGCGCTCCTTGAGCGCGTGCACGTCGTGCAGCGCCTGCTTGAGGGTGTCCTCGGTGCGGTAGACGGCGGCGTTGGCGTCCATGGTCCGCTGCAACTCGGTGCGGATGTCGGCCACCCGCTCCCCGCCCGTGGCGGTGCGCAGGTGGTTCACCATGCCCTCGACCATCGCCGCGGGGTTGTCCGGCAGTTCGACGAACTCACGACTCTGGGCGTACTCGGCCGCGGCGATGCCGGCCCTTCGCCCGAACACGTTGATGTCCAGCAGCGAGTTGGTGCCGAGCCGGTTCGCGCCGTGCACCGAAACGCAGGCGACCTCACCGGCCGCGTACAGGCCCGGGATGACGTCGTCGTTGTCGCGCAGCGCCTCCCCGTGCACGTTGGTCGGGATCCCGCCCATCGCGTAGTGCGCGGTCGGGTACACCGGCACCGGTTCGTGCACCGGGTCCACGCCGAGGTAGGTGCGCGCGAACTCGGTGATGTCGGGCAGTTTCGTCTCCAGCACCTCGGCGCCGAGGTGGGTGCAGTCGAGGTAGACGTAGTCCTTGTTCGGGCCGGCGCCCCTGCCCTCGAGCACCTCCAGCACCATGGAGCGGGCCACGATGTCGCGTGGCGCGAGGTCCTTGATCGTCGGCGCGTAGCGCTCCATGAAGCGCTCGCCGGAGGCGTTGCGCAGGATCGCGCCCTCACCTCGCGCGCCTTCGGTGAGCAGGATGCCGAGCCCGGCCAGCCCCGTCGGGTGGAACTGGTAGAACTCCATGTCCTCAAGCGGTAGTCCCTTGCGCGCGTAGATGCCCATGCCGTCGCCGGTGAGGGTGTGCGCGTTGGATGTGGTCTTGAAGACCTTGCCGAAACCGCCGGTGGCGAACACGATCGACTTGGCCTGGAACACGTGGATCTCACCGGTGGCGAGTTCGTAGGCGATCGCGCCGGAGGCCACCTGCCCGTCGGGGGTGTCGGTGAGCACGACGTCGAGCACGTAGAACTCGTTGAAGAACTCGATGCCGTGCTTGACGCAGTTCTGGTACAGCGTCTGCAGGATCATGTGACCGGTGCGGTCGGCCGCGTAACAGGACCTGCGCACCGCGGCCTTGCCGTGGTCGCGGGTGTGACCGCCGAACCGCCGCTGGTCGATCTTGCCCTCGGGGGTGCGGTTGAACGGCAGCCCCATCTTCTCCAGATCCAGCACCGCGTCGATGGCTTCCTTGGCCATGATCTCGGCGGCGTCCTGGTCGGTGAGGTAGTCACCGCCCTTGACCGTGTCGAAGGTGTGCCACTCCCAGTTGTCCTCTTCGACGTTGGCGAGCGCGGCGCACATGCCGCCCTGCGCGGCGCCGGTGTGTGAACGCGTCGGGTAGAGCTTCGTCAGCACGGCCGTGCGTGCGCGCTGCCCCGCCTCGATCGCGGCACGCATTCCCGCGCCGCCCGCTCCGACGATCACCACGTCGTACTTGTGAAACCGCATGTCGCAAACTCCGGGTGGTGGTGGGTTCAGTCGGTCGGGATGTCGGGGTCGAACGTGAAGATCACCAGCGTGCCGAGCACGAGGATCAGCACCGTCGCCGTGTAGAGCACCATCTTCAGCCAGAACCGGGTGGAGTCCCTACGCGCGTAGTCGTCGATGATCGTGCGAAGCCCGTTGCCGCCGTGCAGCTGCGCCAGCCACAACATCATCAGGTCCCAGAACTGCCAAAACGGTGACGACCAGCGGCCCGCGACGAACGCGAAGTTGATCCGGTGCACGCCGCCGTCGAGGATGTTCATGATGAACAGGTGCCCGAGCACCAACACGATCAGCAGCAGGCCGGACACGCGCATGAACACCCAGCTGTACAGCTCGAAGTTGCTGCGACGGGCCGCGGGCCTGCGCGGCGAGCGCGGCTTGTCGAGGGTGAGTGACTCGGCCATCAGTTGCCGCCTCCGAACAGCTCGGTCACGGTGCGCTCGAGCATGAAGTAGGTGCCGGGGATCATGACGAGTACCCAGACGGCGAGGATCGACCACAGCATCACTCGCTGGTACTTCGGCCCCTTCGACCAGAAGTCGACCAGGATGACCCTGATGCCGTTGAGGGCGTGGAAAAGCACCGCGCCGACCAGCCCGACCTCGAGCAGGTTGATGAGAGGGCTCTTGTAGGTCTCGATGACCTCGTCGTAGGCGTTAGGGGAAACCCTGACGAGTGCGGTGTCGAGAACGTGCACGAACAGGAAGAAGAACGTGAGCACGCCGGTGATGCGGTGCAACACCCAGGACCACATGCCAGGATCGCCGCGGTAGAACGTTCCGCTCCGGCGTGAGGCGCCCGCCCGATCACTCGCCGCCTCGACGGCGGTGCTCGCGGTGGTGGACATCGGTGTACGGCCTCCAACGTCACTGATGGACTGAGCCCGGCGGACCAGCGGCTTCGCCGAGGTCGGAGTCGTCGAGCGTGGATACGGATGGATGCTAGACCCGCACTGTCCTGCGGGCTCAAGCTCGGGTTGTTGTCTGTGATGGACCAGACATCGATCACCGGAAACGGCGTGGCGTAGGTCTCGTCGATCGGTATTGCGCGCCCGCTCGATCACTGTTCGGGCACTGTTCGGCCGCTGTGACACCCACGTTCGTCGGCGAACATTTGGGTTACACGAGTTGCCATTTGTGTGTCCGCTGCCACATGACGGCGTACGGTTCTGCGACCCGCCCGGCTACCGGCACGGGCGGGCTGTTGGGGTTCGTCCGCTTGCACGGCGGGAGGGAGAGACACTGTGCGTCGAATGCGTGGGGCAGCGCTGGTGGCGGTGGCGATGACCGGAGTGCTGACCCTGGCCAGTTGCGCCAAGGATTCCGGAGGGGACACCTCGACGGGAGGAGGCGACGGCCCCTGCGTCACCGCGGCCGATCCGCCGAAGGTGTCGTCGAGCCAGTCCCGCAGTCGCGAGCAGGAGGATGTCGACGCCAGTGACCTGCGCGTCGGGCTCGCCTACGACGTGGGAGGCAGGGGTGACGCCTCCTACAACGATGCGGCGGCCGCCGGTGTCGACAGGGCCAAGGCGCAGCTCGGGGTCAAGGACACCACGGAGAGCACGGCCGCGGGAAAGGAGTCGGAGGACGCCAAGCGGCAGCGACTCAACCAGATGGCCCAGCAGGGATACGACCCGATCATCGCCGTCGGGTTCGCCTACGCCGACGCGGTCAAGGCGATCGCCCCCAAGTACCCGCGAACGCGGTTCGCCATCGTCGACGACGACTCCGTCGACGCGCCGAACGTCACCGCGCTGGTCTTCGCCGAGGAGCAGGGCTCGTTCCTCGCCGGTGTGGCCGCGGTGTACAAGAGCCAGAACTGCCACATCGGTTTCGTCGGCGGCGTGGACACCCCGCTGATCGCGAAGTTCGAGGCCGGCTACGTCCAGGGTGCGCGGGCGGTGTCCGACAAGGTCACCATCGAGCGCGACTACCTGACTCCCGCCGGAGACATCAGCGGGTTCAACGACCCGGGTAAGGGCAACGTCGTCGCCAAGTCCCAGATCGACAGGGGCGCCGACGTGCTCTACCACGCCGCGGGCGCGTCGGGACGTGGCGTGTTCGAGGCGGCGAAGGCCGAGGGAGTGCTGGCCATCGGCGTCGACTCCGACCAGTACCGGCAAAAGACCGTGGCCCACGTCAAGGACGTGATCATGACGTCGATGCTCAAGCGCGTCGATGTCGCGGTGTACGACTACATCAAGGCCGTGGCCCGCGACGACCTGTCCTCGCTGCCCGAACGCTTCGACCTTGCCGTGGAAGGGGTCGGCTACGCCACCTCGGGCGGGAAGATCGACGACATCGAGCCGATCCTGCGGGCCTACAAGAAGCAGATCGTCGACGGCGACATCGAGGTCGCCACCACGGTGGCCAATTAGCGGGCGCTACCTACCAGTCCGTTTCGCGGGGCCCGTGGGCGTAACGCTCGACCACGGGCCCCCTCCGCCATCGTGACGGGGGACCTCACACAACATGACCGAAGCCGAACCGGCGGTCGAACTCACGGGGATAACCAAGCGATTCCCAGGTGTCGTCGCCAATTCCGACGTGACCCTGACCGTGCGCGCAGCCGAGGTACACGCCGTCTGCGGGGAGAACGGCGCGGGCAAGTCCACGCTGATGAAGATCCTCTACGGCATGCAGCAGCCCGACGAGGGCACCATCGCGGTGGAGGGCAGGCCCGTGCGGCTGCGCAACCCGCAGGACGCGATCAAGGCGGGCATCGGCATGGTGCACCAGCACTTCATGCTCGCCGACAACCTCACCGTGCGCGAGAACGTGCTGCTGGGAGCCGAGGGGCTGTACGGCATCGGCAGGGCGGCCACCGCCCGACTCGACACGCTCGCCGAGCAAACCGGGCTGCGCGTGGCGCCGGACACGCTCGTGGAGCGGCTCGGTGTCGCCGACCGGCAGCGCGTGGAGATCGTCAAGGTGCTCTACCGGGGTGCGCGCATCATCATCCTCGACGAGCCCACCGCCGTGCTCGTGCCGCAGGAGGTGGACGCGCTGTTTCACACCGTCCGCGACATGCGCGCGCGGGGCTACACGTTCCTCTTCATCTCCCACAAGCTCGACGAGGTCCGCGCCATCGCCGACAGGGTCACGGTGATCCGGGCCGGCACCACAGTGGGAACGGTCGCGCCAGGCACCGTGACCTCCCGCGAACTGGCCGAGATGATGGTGGGTTCGCAGTTGCCGAGTCCGCATACCCGCGAATCCGCCGTGACCGAGCGGCCGGTGCTGCGGGTGAGCGGGCTGCGGCTGACGGAGGAAGGGTCGCGGCGCGCCGTGCTCGACGACATCTCGTTGACCGTGCACGCGGGGGAGGTGCTCGGCGTGGCGGGCGTCGAAGGCAACGGGCAGACCGAACTGGTCGAGACCATCATGGGGTTGCGGCGGGCCAGCGCGGGCAACGTGGAACTGCTGGACCGCGCCGGTGAAGCCAAGGACCTCACCGGTTGCGGCACGCTCGCGAGGCGGGAGGCCGGCATCGGCTTCATCGCAGAGGACCGCACCCGGCACGGGTTGTTGCTCAGCCAGTCGTTGTGGCGCAACAGGATCCTCGGCTACCAGAGTCGAAGGCCCGTCAGCCGTGGTCAGTTGCTCGACCCGGCGGCCGCTCGCGCGGACACCGAGGCCATCGTGCGGCGCTACGACGTGCGGACCCCGAGCGTGGAGGTCGCCGCGGCGGCGCTGTCGGGGGGCAACCAACAAAAGCTCGTGGTCGGCAGGGAACTGTCGAACGATCCGGTCCTGCTCATCGCCTCCCACCCCACCCGAGGGGTGGACGTCGGGGCGCAGGCACTGATCTGGGAGCAGCTCAGGAAGGCGCGCCGGGAAGGGCTGGCCGTGCTGCTGGTGTCGGCCGACCTCGACGAGTTGATCGGCCTTTCCGACACCATCCGCGTCATGTTGCGCGGCAGGCTTGTCGAAACCGCCGACCCCGCGACGGTCACCCCGAGCGAGCTGGGTTCGGCGATGACGGGCGCCACGGCGGAGGAGGAAGCGTGAGTTCCTGGCGCATCGCGCTGCTGCCGCCCGCGCTGGCCGTGGGCTTCGCCGTGGTGCTGTCGTCGGCGGCGTTACTGGTGTCGGGGGCCGACCCGTTGCTGGCGTTCGCGACCATGGGATCGCAACTGCTGCGAGACACCACGGCCGTGGACACCGTCAACCTCGCGACCGTGTACTACCTCGCCGGGCTGGCTGTGGCGATCGGGTTCCAGATGAACCTGTTCAACATCGGCGTCGAGGGCCAGTACCGGTTCGCGGCCGTGGTCGCGGCGGTGACCGGTGCCGCACTTCACCTGCCGCCGGTGCTGCACGCGCTGGCGATCCTGGTGATCGCGGTGGCCTCCGGCGCGCTGTACGCGTTGCTGCCCGCGGTACTGAAGGTCACCCGCGGCGTGCACGAGGTGATCACGACGATCATGCTCAACTCGATCGTCTACGGGATCGTGGCCTTCCTGGTGAGCCCGGATCAGTTCGGGGTGCTGCACGGCAACAACGTCAGCACCGAGGAGATCGACCCCAGTGGCTGGATACCGGGGATACCGCTCGGTGCGGCGGGCACCGTGTTCGGCACGGTGATCCTGGCCGCCGCACTGGGGACGGGGTACTGGTTCATGCTCACCCGCACCAGGTTCGGCTTCGAGTTGCGCGCCAGCGGCGAGTCACCCACGGCCGCCGCGGCGGGCGGTGTGAACGCCAGGCGGATGACGGTGATCGCGATGCTGCTCTCCGGCGGCGTCGCCGGGCTGATCGCGATGCCGGAGCTACTCGGCCGCGATCACGTGTACGCGATCACCGCGACCCAGGGCTACGGTTTCACCGGCATAGCCGTCGCGTTGCTCGGCCGCAACCACCCCGTTGGCATCGCCATCGGCGCCTTGCTGTGGGCGTTCCTCGACAAGTCGGCGGTGTCGCTGGAGAGCATCCAGGTGCCCAGGGAGATCGCCACCATCATGCAGGGCACCATCGTGCTTTCCGTCGTGGTCGCCTACGAGATCGTCAAACGCGCCGACCTCGCGGCGCAGCAACGCAGGGTCGGCCAGGCAGGCCGAGGCGGCACGCCTGCCCCGGTGAGCGAAGGGGGCGCGGTATGACCACGACACTGGACCGGCGAACCCCCGAGCCGGGTTCGGAATCACCTGCCACTCGCCGGTTGCCGGGATGGGCCAGGGGCGCGCTGTGGGCCGCCGTCGCGATCGCGGTGCTGTCCACCACCTCGTACCTGACCGGAATGAGCACGCTGACCTCCAGCAGCACGGCGCAGACCGCGCTGCGGCTCGCGCTGCCTATCCTGCTCGCCGCGCTCGGCGGGCTGTGGGCGGAGCGCTCCGGGGTCATCAACATCGGGCTCGAGGGCATGATGATCCTGGGCACGTTCGGCGCCGCGTGGGGTGCCTACCACGGTGGTGTGTGGGCCGGGCTGCTCGCCGCGGTCGCCTTCGGTGCCCTCGGCGGGCTGCTGCACGCTGTGGCGACGGTGAGCTTCAACGTCAACCACATCGTTTCCGGTGTGGCGATCAACCTGCTCGGGCTCGGTGTCGCGAAGTACCTCGCGAACCTGCTTTTCGAGCCGATCTCGGGTAATCCGAGGCAGTCACCGCCGGTGCCGAAGTTCGACACCTACTCGGCCACGGTGCTGTCCGACTGGCTCGCCGGACTGGAGGAGGCCCAACGCGTCGGTATCTCCGACGTGGCGGGGCTGCTGCGTGGGCTTGTCACGGACGTGACGCCGCTGGCGCTGCTGGCGGTGTTGTTCGTGCCGCTGAGTTACTTCGTGCTGTGGCGGACCAGGTTCGGGTTGCGGCTGCGTTCGTGCGGCGAGAATCCGGTGGCCGCCGAGTCCCTCGGGGTCGACGTCTACCTGCACAAGTACGTGGCGCTGGTGGTCTCCGGCGCGTTCGCGGGGATGGGTGGGGCCTCGCTGGTGCTGATTCCGGGAGGTGCCGACTACCTGGAGAACCAGACGAACGGGCGCGGCTTCATCGGTCTGGCTGCCATGATCTTCGGCAACTGGCGGCCGGGAGGGCTGCTCGGTGGCGCTGCGCTGTTCGGCTACTCGGACGGCTTGCAGCTGTCCGGGGGAGGTCAGGCCGTGCTCGCTCTGTGCTACGGCGTGGTGCTGCTGCTGGTGGTTCTCGTGTTCGTGCTGCTGCTGCAGCGCCGCTGGGGCGGTGCGGGGCTGGCGCTCGCGGGGGCCGGTGCCCTTTACTACGTGTACTGGGCCAACGACGAACTGCCGAGGGACCTGATCCCGTACACGCCGCACTTCGTGACGATCATCGTGCTGGCTGTGGCGGCTCAGCGGCTGCGGCCGCCGAAAGCCATCGGGGCGAGGTACCGGCGCGGGGAGGGTGGCTAGATGGTGCAGGAGGACGTGGACTGGGAGCGGCTGCGTGCGGAGGCGGTGCGGGTAGCCGACCGCGCCTACGCGCCGTACTCGGGTTTGCGTGTCGGCGCGGCCGCGTTGCTGGCCGACGGCGGGGTGGTCACCGGCTGCAACGTCGAGAACGCCTCCTACGGGCTCTCGTTGTGTGCGGAGGCGACCCTGGTGGGGCAGTCGCGGCTCACCGGTGGGGGCAGGCTGGTGGCGCTGGCCTGCCGCGCGGCGACGGGAGAGCTGCTGATGCCGTGCGGACGTTGCCGCCAGCTCGTTTTCGAGTTGGGCGGCAACACGTGCCTTGTCGACACCCCGCTCGGCGCACGAGCGATGAGTGAGGTGCTGCCCGAAGCCTTCGGCCCCGCGGACCTTCCGTCGTGACCGGGGAGCCGTTCGCGGCGGTCGACGTCATCCGCACCAAGCGGGACGGCGGCAGGCTGACCGGCGAGCAGATCGACTGGGTGGTGGATGCCTACACCCGCGGTGTGGTCGCCGAGGAGCAGATGGCCGCGCTCGCGATGGCGATCTTCCTGCGCGGTATGGACCGGGGCGAGACCGCCCGCTGGACCGGCGCCATGATCGACTCCGGTGAGCGGTTGTCGCTGCGGACCGCGCGCCCGACGGTCGACAAGCACTCAACCGGCGGCGTCGGCGACAAGATCACCCTGGTACTGGCTCCCTTGGTGGCGACCTGCGGCGCGGCCGTGCCGCAACTGTCGGGCCGAGGGCTCGGGCACACCGGAGGGACGCTCGACAAGCTGGAGGCAATCCCCGGCTGGCGTGCCGAACTGTCGGCGGCCGAGATCGGCAGGCAGCTGGACGAGGTGGGGGCGGTGGTCTGCGCGGCCACGCCCACACTGGCGCCCGCCGATCGGCTGCTCTACGCCCTTCGGGACGTCACCGCCACCGTGGAGTCCGTTCCGCTGATCGCCAGCTCGATCATGAGCAAGAAGATCGCCGAGGGGTCACGGGCGCTCGTGCTCGACGTCAAGGCGGGCTCGGGCGCGTTCATGAAAACCCGCGAACGGGCACGGGAACTGGCGCGGGCGCTCGTCGACATCGGTACGGCGCACGGGGTGTCCACCACGGCTGTGATCACCGACATGAACGTGCCGCTCGGCTCCGCGGTCGGCAACGCGGTCGAGGTCGCCGAAGCCGTCGCCGTGCTGCGCGGTGGTGGCCCACCCGACGTGGTGGAACTGACGCTCGCGCTCGCGAGGGAGATGCTGGCAGCGGCCGGGCTGTCCGGCGTCGACCCGGCACCGGTGCTGGCTTCGGGCCAGGCCTACGAGACCTGGTGCCGCATGATTCGGGCGCAGGGCGGGGATCCCGAGGCGCCGTTGCCCGCACCCGCCCACAGCCACGTGGTGACCGCGCCGGAAACCGGGCTGCTCACCGGGCTGGACGCCTACTCGGTAGGAGTGGCCGCATGGCGGCTCGGCGCGGGCCGTGCCCGCAAGGAAGATCCGGTGCAGCCCGGCGCGGGCATCCGCTGCCTGGCCAAACCCGGTGACTTCGTCGAAGCCGGAGAGCCGTTGTTCGAGCTGCACACCGACACCCCGGAAGCGGTACCCGCCGCGCTGGGCGCGCTGAACGGGGCGTACCTGGTGACGGCGACCGGCACACCCGACGGCAGCGCGACCGCCGCAGGAAGGGACGGCATCGTGCTCGAAACGATCCGGTCGTGAGGCCGGAAGGGTCGCGACCCTTCCGGCCACCGCTCACTCCTCGGACTCGCCGCTCTCGCCCGAGGTGCCTGCCTTGGCCTTGGTCTCGGAGCCCTTCTGCTGGCGGCCGTTGCGGCGGCGAGGCTGCCTCGGCGCCGGTGCGGCCACCGCCACCGGCTGCGCCGCTGGACCGCCGCCGAGCATCAGCTCCGCGAACGTCGCCATCGCCTCGTCCAACTGCCCGCCGATGCGGCGCTCGGACTCCTCGTTGCTCCTGCGAACCACGGAGCTGAAGTAGTCGTTGTCCGGCTGCTTGGAAAGCGTGGTCTCGACCTTGGAAAGGCCGGACTTCAGCGAGCCGTCGAGGTCGCCGAGCTGGGCGACGAAGCCCTCCTCGACCTTGTCCAGCCTGCCTGCCAGCTCGTCGAGGCGAGCGGTGACCTTCTCCAGCCGGTCGCCGAGCGTGTCAAGCCGCTGCGAGGAATCCACCATCTCGGCGGTCTCGGTGAGGGCGTTACGCAGCGACTCGGTGGTGGCGCCGATGCGCTCCTTGTTGTCGGTGTCGAGCCGCTCGACGCGCTCCTTGACGTTGGACTCCAGCAGGTCGATGCGCTCGCGTACGGGCCCGTGCACCGCCAGCGGCAACCCGTCGATCTTGTCGTCCTGCTTGTCGAGGTGCCCGCCGAGTTCGTCGAGCCTGCGGTGGATGTTCTCCAGCTTGTCCTCGAGCCCGTCCATCCGGCCCGCTACGCCCTCGAACCTGGCCGCGACCCCGTCCAACCGCCCGTCGAGCTGGGCGAAGGGCTTGGCCAGCTTGTCGACGATCGACTCGACCGCCCTCGCCAGGTCGGCCAGCGCGTTGTCCTGCGCCTCCAGCCTGGACATGGCCTCGTCAAGGCGTTCGGCGAGGACGCTGACCTCGGTGCGGTCGGGCAGTTCGGACAGCCGCTTGCGCACCGCGCCGAGCGAGTCCACCGGCGCCAGCCGGGCGTAGATGTCGTCGAGCGCGTCGAAGATCTGCTGCTGTTCGCTCTCTCGGACCTCGGCCGCGCGCACGAGCATGTTGCGCATGCGGTCGAAGGACGGGGCTGCGAGGTGGTTTTCAGTCGTCACTGCGGTTGTCCTTCTTCGACGGGGGAAAGACCTGGACGTAGTGGGCAGCCTAGCGATCGAACCACTGCGGAGGGTATCGCCCCCGGCTAATTGCCATTGACGTGCAACTCCGGCGAGCTAATAACGAGACGATCTCTCTGCGGAGGGTTGAGTGGAGGTCGAGACTTCCGTCCCCTTCGAGTGACGGCGGTGGATCGATCGAATGAGGGCAATCCTGGGTACCGTCGAGCCATGTCGACGAGAACCGTTCCGACGCTGCAAGCCCTGCGCAGCGCACCGAAGGTGCTACTGCACGACCATCTCGACGGCGGACTGCGGCCACGAACGGTGGTGGAGTTGGCCGAGTCCACCGGCTACCGCGGCCTGCCCACCACCGATGTCGCCGAACTGAGCCGGTGGTTTCAGCAGGCAGCCGACTCCGGCTCGCTGGAGTCGTACCTGGAGACCTTCGCCCACACCTGCGGGGTCATGCAGACCGAGGACGCGCTTGCGCGGGTGGCCGCCGAATGTGTGGAAGACCTTGCCGCCGACGGCGTCGTCTACGCCGAGGTGAGATACGCGCCCGAACTGTTCGTCGAGCGCGGACTCAAGCTCGAGGCCGTGATCGAGGCGGTGCTCTCGGGTATCGCCGAGGGCAAACGCCGTGTGGAGCGGCGGGGGCACCGCATCCACGTCGGTTCGTTGCTGTGTGCGATGCGCCAGCACGCGAGGGCGCTGGAGATCGCCGAGTTGGCGGTTCGCTACCGCGATGCGGGCGTTGTCGGGTTCGACATCGCGGGGCCGGAAGCAGGCTTCCCGCCGACCAGGAACCTGGACGCATTCGAATACATCAGGGTCAACAACGCGCACTTCACCATTCACGCGGGCGAGGCGTTCGGGCTGGCCTCCATCTGGGAGGCGATCCAGCACTGCGGGGCGGAGCGGCTCGGGCACGGAGTCCGCATCGTGGACGACATCAAGGCCTCGCCCGACGGCGCCACCGAACTGGGCAGGCTCGCCGCCTACGTGCGTGACCGGCGTATCCCGCTGGAGATCTGCCCCTCCTCCAACGTGCAGACGGGCGCCGCCGCGTCGATCGCCGAGCATCCGATAGGGCTGCTCGCCAAGTTGCGGTTCCGCGTCACGGTCAACACCGACAACCGGCTGATGAGCGGCTGCACGCTGTCCTCGGAGTTCGCCGCGCTGGTGGACACGTTCGGCTACGGCTGGGCGGACGTGCAGTGGTTCACCATCAACGCGATGAAGTCGGCGTTCATCGACTTCGACCAGCGGCTCGACATCATCAACAATGTGATCAAACCCTGGTATTCGGACCTGGTCAGCAAGCCGTTGCTCTAGCCGTGAAGCGGCAGGCCCCGGTCAGTTGACGTGCAGCCTGCCCTCGAAGGATTCCACCAGCGAACGCCAGGCCTTCTGCTCGGCGTCGAACGGAGGGCTCGGAGCGAGCCGGGTCGGGTCCGGCCGCAGCACGAAGGACACCAGCCAGCCGAGACTCTCCGAGTGCGAGAGTGCCTCCGCCACGCTGTCGTCACCGGCCCAGTCAGCCGCGTCACGCAGCAACTCCACGGCCAGCTCGAGCTGGGTAGGGTCGATCGCCCGCAGGCCTTCCGCGATGTCGGCGTCGAGACCCGCGAGCACGTAGGTGTTGTCGGGATCGACCTCCACCTCGAGCTCGCCCGCGGTCGCGCTGGTCACTACCTCGTCCCAAGTGGACACCTCGGCGAGGTCGGTGTCGGAGAGCTGACCGGCGTCGGCGAGCGCGCGGGCGAGCGCCTTCTCCGAGCCGAAGACCTCGATCCTGCCGTTCGTGCCGAGGAAGATCGGCTCGTCGTCGAGGTAGCAGCGCAGCGTGTAGTACTCCCCGGTCGAGGTGACGATCTTGATGGGGTCGATGCCCACCTCGGCCCACAGCCCGGCAGGCTCGTCGGCCTCCTCCTCGTCCTCCTCCTCGTCCTCCTCGTCGTCCTCGCCGTCGGACTCGGCATCCACCGTGTCGAGGTCGTCGTCCTCTGAGTCGACCCCGGCCTCTGCCTCCGCGGACTCCTCGTGGAAGGCGGCGAGTTCCTCCGTGGTTTCCTCCAGCGTCGCCGCGTCCACGTCCGGAACCGTCACCAGCTCGTCGATGGTGTCCAGCACGACGTCCCACTTCTCGGAGACCGTCTTGGACAACTCGGTCCACAGCCGCCCGCCCTCGCGGCCGGTGAACGGAAGCTGACCCTGGTCCAGCAGCGAGAACGCCTCGCAGCCGTCCAGCACCTCGTGGACCTCGTCCAGCTCGCACACGTCGGCCAGCGACCGGACGATGCCCACGATCTCGGCCAGCTCGGACAGCGTCCACGAGTCCGGGGTCTCGGCCACCAGCTCAGGCACGCCGACCAGGTCGTAGGAGTGGTCGTCGTCGGGAATCAGCTCCGGCACGTTCAGTGCGGGAACCGCCTCCCACGCGGGGTGGTCGATCAGATCGTGCTGCTCCGCGGTGCGGACGTACGCCGCGAGGTGCGCGGCGTCGGGGAAGGCGTAGAGATCGTCCTCGTCGCCGAGGAAGGCCTCCCACTCCTCGCCGTCCTCCCGCCATCGTGGCGCCCACAGGGTCACCAGGTCGCCTTGTGGCAGCCCGAGTTCGATCGGGATGATATCCTGTGCCATTCCGCCCTCCGGAACACCTGTGCACGTGCCGGTCTGATGTTGGAGCTGGAACCGGACGCGATAGGCGAAGCCTACGGGTTCCGGTCCCGCACCGCGATCACCCCTCACTTCCCGGCGCCGGGATGACACGATCTAGGCCACGATGACTGACTCCTTGACTGATCGCCTACCACGCGACCCCGACCCGGACACGCTCTTCGAAGCATTCTCCACCTGGACCGTCGAGCGTGGCTTCGAACTCTACCCGGCGCAGGAAGAGGCGCTGATCGAAGTCGTCTCCGGCGCCAACGTCATTCTGTCCACCCCGACCGGTTCGGGAAAGAGCCTCGTGGCCGTCGGCGCGCATTTCGCGGCGCTGGCGCACGGCAAGCGCAGCTTCTACACCGCGCCGATCAAGGCGCTGGTCTCGGAGAAGTTCTTCTCCCTCGTCGAGGTCTTCGGCGCCGACAACGTCGGCATGATGACCGGGGACTCCAGCGTGAACGCCGACGCCCCGATCATCTGCTGCACCGCCGAGATCCTGGCGAACATCGCACTGCGGTTCGGCGCTGACGCGGACGTGGGCCAAGTCGTCGCCGACGAGTTCCACTTCTACTCCGAACCGGACCGGGGCTGGGCCTGGCAGGTGCCGCTGCTGGAGCTGCCGAGAGCACAGTTCGTGCTCATGTCGGCCACGCTGGGCGATGTCTCCTTCTTCGAGAAGGATCTGACCCAACGAACCGGCAGGTCCACGGCCGTGGTCACCTCCGCGCAGCGTCCGGTGCCGCTGACGTTCCGCTACGCGCTCACCCCGATGCACGAGACCGTCTCCGAACTGCTGCACGGCGGGCAGGCACCGGTCTACGTGGTGCACTTCTCGCAGGCCGCCGCGGTGGAGCGGGCACAGGCGCTGATGAGCATCAACGTCGCCAGCCGCGCGGAGAAGGACGCCATCGCCGAGGCGATCGGCGACTTCCGGTTCTCGGCGGGGTTCGGCAAGACCCTGTCGCGGCTGGTGCGCCACGGCATCGGCGTGCACCACGCGGGGATGTTGCCGAAGTACCGCAGGCTGGTGGAGCAGCTCGCCCAGGCCGGGCTGCTCAAGCTGATCTGCGGCACCGACACTCTCGGCGTCGGCATCAACGTGCCCATCCGCACAGTCGTGCTGTCGGCTCTCACGAAGTTCGACGGAACCCGCCAGCGCCACCTCAAGGCGCGCGAGTTCCACCAGATCGCGGGCAGGGCGGGCCGTGCGGGCTACGACACCGACGGCTACGTGGTGGTGCAGGCTCCCGACCACGTCATCGAGAACGCCAAGGCGTTGCAGAAGGCGGGCGACGACCCGAAGAAGAAGCGCAAGATCGTGCGCAAGAAGGCTCCGGAAGGCTTCGTCAACTGGACCGAGAGCACCTTCGAGCGGTTGGTGGCGGCGGAGCCGGAGCCGCTGAAGTCCAGTTTCACCGTGAGCCACTCGATGCTGTTGAACGTGATCTCCCGGCCGGGAAACGCCTTCGCCCACATGCGACACCTGCTTGAGGACAACCACGAGGACCGGCCTGCCCAGCGCAGGCACATCCTGCGCGCCATCGCGATCTACCGCGCGCTGCTGGCCGCCGGTGTGGTCGAGCGGCTCGACGAGCCCGACGAGCAGGGCCGTACCGTCCGGCTCACGGTGGACCTGCAGTTCGACTTCGCGCTCAACCAACCGCTTTCGCCGTTCGCGCTGGCTGCCATCGAACTGCTCGACCCCGAGTCACCGTCCTACGCACTCGACGTCGTCTCCGTCGTCGAATCTACTGTGGACGACCCGAAGCAGGTGCTGTCCCAGCAGCAGTTCAAGGCACGGAACGAGGCGATCGCCGAGCTCAAGGCGCAGGGTGTGGAGTACGAAGCGCGCATGGAGTTGCTCGAGGACATCACGTATCCCAAACCGCTCGAGGAACTGCTGCACGCCGCATACTCGCGTTACCGGCAGGGCCACCCATGGGTCGCCGACTACGAGCTTTCGCCGAAGTCGGTGGTGCGCGACATGTACGAGCGCGCCATGAACTTCGTGGAGTACATCGGTTTCTACGGCCTCGCACGCTCGGAGGGCGTGCTGCTGCGCTACCTCGCCGGCACCTACGACGCGCTGCGGCGCACGGTGCCCGACGACGCCAAGACGGAGCCGTTGCAGGATTTGATCGAATGGCTCGGGGAGTTGGTGCGGCAGGTCGACTCCAGCCTGCTGGACGAGTGGGAGGCGCTGCGCCACCCCGACGAGGCGCCACTTTCGAAGCAGGAGGGTGGCAGCCGGCCCGACGGTCCGCCGCCGGTGACCCGCAACGAGCGCGCGTTTCGCGTGCTGGTGCGCAACGAGATGTTTCGGCGGGTCCAACTCGCGGCGAGGGAGGCCTACGCCGCCCTCGGCGAGCTGGACGGGGGGTCCGGCTGGGACGCCGATGCCTGGGAGCGGGCGCTGGCGGACTACTACGCCGAGTACGACGAGATCGGTACCGGCCCCGACGCCAGGGGTCCTGCGCTGCTGCTTGTCGAGCCCGAGCAGGACGTGTGGCGGGTCCGGCAGATCCTCGACGATCCGGAAGGCAACCACGACTGGGGCATCAGCGCCGAGGTGGACCTCAAAGCCAGCGACGCGGCAGGTGCCGCCGTAATCGTCGTGACGGAGGTGAACCAGCTCTGACCCGCGAGTCCCCCGTTCCTGCCCGCGAGTCCCGCGTTCCCGCCCGCGAGTTCTGCGTTCAGGGGCCCATCGGGTGCCACACCGTCTTGGCTTCCAGGTAGTGCCGAAGCCGGGTCAGACCGGGACGTGCTGTCCAGTCCGGCTCGTCTTCGGCGACCGCCAGCACACGCTTCACCGTCGCGGCGGCCTCCCGAGCGATCTCGACCCGGCCCATCGGCCCGGCACCTGTGGGATCGATAGCGTTCACGTCCGCGTGCGAGGCCAGCCACGGGCCCAGTTCACCCGCTCTGCCGGTCAGCACGTTCACCACGCCGCCAGGCACGTCAGAGGTCGCCAGCACCTCCGACAACGTGACAGCAGGCAGCGGGCGTTGCGCACTGCTCACCACCACCGCGGTGCATCCGGTGGCCAGCACCGGGGCGAGCACGCTGACCAGCCCCAGCAGCGACGAGTCCTGCGGCGCGAGCACCCCGGCCACTCCGGTGGGTTCCGGGACGGTGAACGAGAAGTAGGGGCCCGCCACCGGGTTGGCCGCGCCCAGCACGGCCGCGACCTTGTCCGTCCACCCCGCGTACCACACCCACCTGTCCACGGTGGCGTCCACGACAGCCTGCGCCTTGCGAGGCGATATCCCCTCGGCATCGGCAACCTCGGTGACGAACTGCTCGCGCCGACCCTCGAGCAGCTCGGCAACCCGGTACAGCACCTGGCCCCGGTTGTAGGCGGTGGCCCCGGACCACACCGGAAACGCCGCGCGCGCGGCCGTCACCGCATCGCGCAGATCCTTGCGAGAGGCATGCGACGCGTTGGCCAGGAACCGCCCCTTCGTGTCGGTGACCGGGTAGGTACGCCCGGACTCGGAGCGGGGGAACGCGCCACCGATGTAGAGCTTGTAGGTCTTGGCCACGCTCACTCGATCAGACATGCAGGTAAGCCTCCAGCCCGATCCGACCACCCTCACGACCGAATCCCGACTCGCGGTAGCCGCCGAAAGGTGCGGCGGGGTCGAACCGGTTGAACGTGTTCGCCCACACCACGCCCGCGCGCATCCGCTGCGCCAGCCACAGGATGCGCGAGCCCTTCTCGGTCCAGATACCCGCCGACAACCCGTAGCGGGTGTTGTTCGCCTTCGCGACGGCCTCGGCCGGGGTACGGAAGGTCAGCACGGAAAGCACCGGGCCGAAGATCTCCTCCCTCGCGATCCGCATCGACTGCTCCACGTCGGAGAAAACGGTCGGTGGGAAGAAGAACCCCTGATCCGGCAGCGGGCACGGGCTCGACCACCGCTGTGCGCCCTCGGCCTCACCCGTGGCGACGAGTTCGTTGATCCTCGCCAGCTGTTCCGCCGAGTTGATCGCCCCGATGTCGGTGTTCTTGTCCAGCGGGTCGCCCAGTCGCAACGCCCCGATCCTGGCGCGCAGCCGGTCGAGCAACTCCTGCGCTACCGACTCCTGGACCAGCAACCGGGAACCGGCACAGCACACGTGCCCCTGGTTGTAGAAGATGCCGTCGACGATGCCTTCCACGGCCTGGTCCAGCGGGGCGTCGTCGAACACCACGTTGGCCGCCTTGCCGCCGAGTTCGAGGGTCAGCCGCTTGCCGGTGCCCGCCAGTTCCCGCTGGATTCGTTTGCCCACCTCGGTCGACCCCGTGAACGCCACCTTGTCGACGTCGGGATGAGCGACAACGGCGGCGCCGACGCCATCGCCACCCGGCACGATGTTGACCACACCGTCGGGCAGGTCCGCCTGCGCGCAGATCTCGGCGAAGACGAGCGCGGTCAGCGGCGTGGTAGGGGCGGGCTTGAGCACCACCGTGTTTCCGGTCGCCAGTGCGGGCGCGACCTTCCACGCGAGCATCAGCAACGGGAAGTTCCAGGGGATCACCTGGGCCGCCACACCGAGCGGCCGGGGGTCGGGGCCGAGTCCCGCGTAGTCGAGCTTGTCGGCCCAGCCGGCGTGGTAGAAGAAGTGCGCTGCCGCGCCGGGAACGTCGGCGTCTCGCGACTGGCTGATCGGCTTGCCGTTGTCCAGTGTCTCCAGCACGGCCAGTTCCCGTGCCCGCTCCTGGACGAGCCTGGCGATGCGGAAGACGTACTTCGCCCGCTCGGTGCCGGGCAGCTTGCTCCAGGTGTGCTCGTAGGCGCGCCTCGCGGCCCGCACCGCGTTGTCCACATCCGACTCCGAGGCGGTGTCGACGTCCGCCAGCACCTCACCGGTCGCCGGGTTGACCGTCTGCATCGGCTCGCCGGAACCGGCTACGAACTCACCGCCGATGAACGGGCGGTAGCGCTGCTTCAGGTTGGCGATCTCCGCGGACTCCGGCGCGGGCGCGTATTCCCATTGGCTCATCGATCAGTCCAGTGTGAGGTGGTCGGGACTGCTGTAGTGGCCTTCCAGCTGCGTTCGCCGCTGCAACAGCAGATCGTTGAGCAGGCTGGACGCACCCAACCGGAACAGCGCGGGCTCCAGCCAACTCTCGCCCGCCACCTCGCGAACCGCCACCAGGTAACGGATGGCGTCCTTGGTGGTGCGGATACCGCCCGCCGGTTTCACACCGCGCCGCTGTCCTGTCGCCTCGCGAAAATCGCGAACGGCCTGCAACAGCACGTGCGTCACCGGCAGCGTCGCGGCGGGGGAGATCTTGCCGGTGGAGGTCTTGACGAAGTCGCCGCCTGCGAGCAGCGCGAGCCAACTCGCCCTTCGCACATTGTCGTAGGTGCCCAGCTCACCGGTTTCCAGGATGACCTTCAGCCGGGCCTGGCCGCACGCCGCCTTCACAGCGACGATCTCGTCGAACACCGCGCCGTAGCGGCCCTCGAGAAAGGCGCCCCGGTCGATCACCATGTCCACCTCGGTCGCTCCGGAGGACACCGCGAGCGACACCTCGGCCAGCTTCACGTCCCGGCCGGAGCGTCCGGAGGGAAACGCCGTGGCGACACTGGCCACCTCGATGCCACTTTTCCGCAGTGCGTGGCTCGCGGTCTCGACCAGGTCCGGGTACACGCAGACCGCCGCCACCTTGGGCGTGTCCGGATGGCCGGGGTCCGGTTGCCGCGCCTTGGCGGCCATGGCGCGCACCTTGCCCCTGGTGTCGGCACCCTCGAGGGTGGTCAGATCGATCATGGCGATGGCGGCGTCGATGGCCCACAGCTTCGCGGCCTTCTTGATGCTGCGGGTTGCCAGGCTCGCCGCCCGCTGTTCCAGCCCCACCTGGTCCACGCCGGGCAGCCCGTGCAGGAACCGGCGCAGGCTCTGCTCGTCGCGGACCGCATCGGCGAATTCGGCGGGCAAGGTAGCTGTCGCCATGGCATGGGAGCGTAGCCGCAGACCTGCGGCCGGGGCAGCCGCACAGCCGTGGTCAGCGGCCGTTCATCGGGCCCAGCGCGAGCAACCGGGGCAGTGTGGTCGCGAGTCGCGTCGTGCGTGCCGTCGTCGTGGTTTCGAGTTCGCAGAACGCCGCGGCGGCGACCTGGAACCGCGCCACCAGCGAGTCGATCGGCGCGGTGATATTGCGGGTGCCCACGGTGGTGATCTGGGTGCTCGCCGACTCGTCGTGCAGGCTGTAGGTGCCGAAACCGGGAAGCGAACCGTCGTGGCCCCACACGAAGGTGCCCTCGCCGCACGGCGGCAGTGGCAGCCGGGCAAGGCCGAGTCCGTAGTCGAACCCGGCGTACTCGCCGTTGCCGTCCAGTGCGGGCACGGTCTGCTTCATCTGCGCGAGCGTGTCCGCGCTCAGCAACCTGCCCCGCAGCAGCGCTCGGAAGAAGCGGTTCACGTCCGTGGTGGTGGAGACCATGCTCCCTGAGCCGAAATAGCGCGAGTAGTTGTAGACGGTGACGTCGGTGAGTCCCCGGGGCGGCTGGTAGAGCTGCTCGTATCCGTGGCCCGCCGCCCGGGTGAGCAGCGGCTGGTCGCGGACCAGTTCGGTGTCGAAAAGCCGAAGTGGCCGCAGGATGCGGTCGGCGAGCGCCACTTCGATGGGTTGCTTCGTGATCTTCTCGACCAGCATCGCGAGCACCGTGTACCCGATGTTGGAGTAGGCCCAACTGGTGCCCGGCTCGAACCGCAGCGGCGTGTCCGCGGTCGCGGACCTCACCACTTGCTCGGGGGTGAGGCTGACGAACCGTTCGGTGTCGACCTCGGGCAGCGACTGCCAGCCGAGTTCGGGCGGCAGGTCCCTCGGCAGGCCGCTGGTGTGTTGGAGCAACTGCCGCACCGTGATCGGCTCCGGGTACGGCAGCAGCCCGGGAAGGTGGCCTGCGACCGGGTCGTCGAGTCCGATCCTGCCTTCCTGGACGAGTTGGAGCACGAGCGTGGCCGTGAAGGTTTTCGACACGCTGGCTATCCGGAAGCGGCCCCGCTGCCGCGGTTCTCGGCCCGTGTGTACGTCACCGACGCCGCTGCCCGCGCTCCAGCGGCCGGTGTGGTCCACGACGGCAGCGATGACGCCGGGCGTACCGGTTTCCACGGCCTGGTCCATGGCCGCCCGAACGTCGGCCTGTCCCGGCGGCGCGGCGGCCGAAGGGATGCCTGGCGCGACCGTCGCGATGACGGCGCAGCTGATGACGGTCGCCGCGAAGCGGACGGCGTGCCGCATGTGAATACCCCCAGTGTGGCTGCTATTCGAGTTGTGTCTGTCCGTTGCGCTGCTCGCGGTCGCGCGGAACGCGCTTGACCTCGACCCCGCCCATCAGCGCGAGTCCGTTGATCTTGACGACCGGTGCGCCTTCCGGGGCCGAGTCCGCAGCGCCATGTTTGTCCTTGGTTTCGAAGGCACCCATGAACCCGATGCCGGTGACGTCGACGACGATGTCGTCGGGAACGGTGATGTCGATGCCGCCCATCACGGCGACCGCCGTGATGGTGCAGTGTTTCTCGGCGAACCTCGCCTTGCGCAGATCGATCTCCACGCCGCCCCAGAACGCGAAGCTGTTGTGCTGGGCGGGCAGCACCCAGTTGCCCTTCCTGGTGGCTCCCGAAAGCACGCCGATCGAGAACGTCGAGCCGGGTGTGCCGCCGATCCGCTTGTCCGGCAGGTTCTCGCCCGCGGGTGGCTGCGTGACCTGCGCGTGTGACACCGAGGCGCCTGGCAGATCGACAAGTACCGGCTCCAACTCGCCCAGTGTCTTGGCCGCGTACACCGTGCCGAGCCGTTCCTCCAGCTCGGCCATCGTTATGCGGCCCTCGCTCATCGCGTTGTGCAGTAGTTGTGCCACACGTTCGCGGTCGGCGTCCGAGGCCCTCAGTTGTTTGGGATCGGGGCGCTGCGGCTGTTCCGTCACGATGCCACCCTATCGCTTCGGCGGCGGATAGGGTGTCTGTTATGGACGTGCTCGTCGTCGACCACCCGCTGGCCAGGGCAAGGCTGTCAACCATGCGTGACGCCCGCACCGACAGCGCCGCGTTCCGCGCCGCCCTGCACGAGCTCACCGTCATGTTGATCTACGAGGCCACGCGGGACGCGTCACTGGTGACAGAGCGAATCCACACGCCCGTGGCACGCACGGACGGCTTCCGGCTGGCGAAGCCGCCGTTGCTGGTGCCGGTGTTGCGGGCGGGGCTGGGCATGGCCGACCAGGCGCACAAGCTCATCCCCGAGGCTCAGATGGGGTTCGTGGGGCTGGCGCGGGACGAGGCGACATTGCGGCCGACGCCGTACATGGAGTCGCTGCCGGAGTCACTGGCGCAGTCACCGGTGTTCGTCCTCGACCCGATGCTGGCCACCGGCGGCTCCATGGAATACACGATCAGGCTACTGATGGAGCGTGGCGCCACCGACGTGACGGCGGTGTGCGCGCTGGCCGCTCCGGAGGGGCTCAAGCGGCTGGAGGAGGCCGACCTGCCGCTACGGGTGGTCACCTGCAGCATCGACGAGCGGCTCAACGACTCCGGGTTCATCGTGCCCGGTCTCGGCGACGCAGGGGACCGGCAGTACGGAGCGGTGTGAGTCCCTCAGCGGCGCCAGCCTTCCGCATGTGCCCGGAGCGCGCGCCGGTAGGTGGTGCACATGTCGAACTCACCAGGCAGCATGTGGCTGAGTTCGAGGGATACCAGCCCGTGCACGCAGGCCCAGTAGCCGACGGCGATGACGTCGGTACCGGCGTCCACGAGGGCCCCCGCCGCGATGCCGGCGCGTACCCGGTCCCACAGCGGTCGCAATGCCTGCCTGGCGAGTTCACCGCAGGCCGCGTCCGGTTCGAAGCCGGGTACCGCGTTGGTGAACATGATCGGGTACAGCCTGCGGTCGGCCAACGCACTAGACCGATACTCAAGGCCGATGCGAACCAGGTCCTCGAAGACGTCGTTGGTGGGTGGCACGGCCCGCAGCCGGGCCCCGAACCGGCGGAAGCCCTCGACGTAGAGTTCGTTGACGAGGCCGGGCTTGTTGCCGAACAGTGAGTACACCGCGGTGGTGGACGTACCGACGGCACCGGCGAGCCTGCGCAGACTCAGTGCCTTGACTCCCTCGTCCGCGAGCAGCTCGCCTGCCCGGTCCAGCAGCCGTTGCCGTAGCGCGTCGTCGTGCGTTCTCGGGCGTGGCACCTCGACACCATATCGGGACCCGGTGCCCGAACAGCCTGAAAGCGGCTACGTCAGCGGTTGACCTGGAGTGTGCTCCAGGTCGTAGCGTCGGCTTCATGGGCTACCCGATAGCGGAAGCGGCCAGACGTAGTGGGTTGTCGATCGACACCCTCCGGTACTACGAGCGGATCAAGCTGCTCGACCCGCCCGCCAGGGACGCGTCGGGCAGGCGGGTCTACTCCGACGCGGATCTGGTGTGGTTGCGGTTGCTGACGAAGTTGCGAGGGACCGGCATGTCGATCAGGCGGATGCGCGAGTACGCGGCTCTGCGAAAGCTCGGGGCAGCGAGCGCAGGCAGGCGAAAGGCCATGCTCGTGGAGCAGCGCGTGGCACTGGCCGAACGCATCACGCAGCTGCGGGCCAGCCTCGAACTGCTCGATTACAAGATCGACAACTATGAGCGGATGGAGCGCGAGGGCTCCAAGGTCCGCCTCGACGCGTCCACCTAACGCAGGTCGAGCGGAGCCCGGCAGGCGACGGCGGGGCTGACCTGCGGTGATCGACTTAGGGCACCCCCCTGTTCAGGGGTCGATCAGCGGTGTGTAATCTTTTCTTCGTCGCCGGGGAGACCGGGCCGGGCTGGGAGATGCCGGGCGCGGGTTACCAGGCGGGGGAATAGGAACCAGACTGCCGACGTTGAGTAGTGTGGGTATTCCCCGAGGTCCGAGTGGCCGACTCTCATCATGAACGAGCATTCAAGTTCGGATGAGTCGCGCTCGGATCACCGAAGCGATGTTTTGTGTTGTTTGAGAACTCAACAGTGTGCTAGCAGATTTTGTGTTTGTGGTGTTTGTTTTTTGTGGCCCCTTGTTTTTTGTGGGGTTTGTGAGTTCAGGGTTTTTGTTGGAGAGTTTGATCCTGGCTCAGGACGAACGCTGGCGGCGTGCTTAACACATGCAAGTCGGACGCTGAAGCTCAGCTTGCTGGGTGGATGAGTGGCGAACGGGTGAGTAACACGTGGGTAATCTGCCCTGTACTTCGGGATAAGCCTTGGAAACGGGGTCTAATACCGGGTAGGACACATCGTCGCATGGTGGTGTGTGGAAAGCCTTTCGGGGTGGTATGGGATGAGCCCGCGGCCTATCAGCTTGTTGGTGGGGTGATGGCCTACCAAGGCGGTGACGGGTAGCCGGCCTGAGAGGGTGACCGGCCACACTGGGACTGAGACACGGCCCAGACTCCTACGGGAGGCAGCAGTGGGGAATATTGCACAATGGGCGCAAGCCTGATGCAGCGACGCCGCGTGAGGGATGACGGCCTTCGGGTTGTAAACCTCTTTCGCCCAGGACGAAGGGTTTCGGCTTGACGGTACTGGGAGAAGAAGCACCGGCTAACTACGTGCCAGCAGCCGCGGTAATACGTAGGGTGCGAGCGTTGTCCGGAATTATTGGGCGTAAAGAGCTCGTAGGCGGTGTGTCACGTCTGCCGTGAAAACCTACGGCTTAACCGTGGGCGTGCGGTGGATACGGGCATCACTTGAGTTCGGTAGGGGAGACTGGAATTCCTGGTGTAGCGGTGGAATGCGCAGATATCAGGAGGAACACCGGTGGCGAAGGCGGGTCTCTGGGCCGATACTGACGCTGAGGAGCGAAAGCGTGGGGAGCGAACAGGATTAGATACCCTGGTAGTCCACGCTGTAAACGTTGGGCGCTAGGTGTGGGGTGCTGTTCACGTGTCCCGTGCCGTAGCTAACGCATTAAGCGCCCCGCCTGGGGAGTACGGCCGCAAGGCTAAAACTCAAAGGAATTGACGGGGGCCCGCACAAGCGGCGGAGCATGTGGATTAATTCGATGCAACGCGAAGAACCTTACCTGGGCTTGACATGCATCAGACGCATCCAGAGATGGGTGTTCCCTTGTGGTTGGTGTACAGGTGGTGCATGGCTGTCGTCAGCTCGTGTCGTGAGATGTTGGGTTAAGTCCCGCAACGAGCGCAACCCTTGTCCTATGTTGCCAGCGGGTAATGCCGGGGACTCGTGGGAGACTGCCGGGGTCAACTCGGAGGAAGGTGGGGATGACGTCAAGTCATCATGCCCCTTATGTCCAGGGCTTCACACATGCTACAATGGCTGGTACAGAGGGTGGCGATACCGTGAGGTGGAGCGAATCCCTTAAAGCCGGTCTCAGTTCGGATCGTAGTCTGCAACTCGACTGCGTGAAGTCGGAGTCGCTAGTAATCGCAGATCAGCAGTGCTGCGGTGAATACGTTCCCGGGCCTTGTACACACCGCCCGTCACGTCACGAAAGTCGGTAACACCCGAAGCCCATGGCCCAACCCCTGTTGGGGAGGGAGTGGTCGAAGGTGGGACTGGCGATTGGGACGAAGTCGTAACAAGGTAGCCGTACCGGAAGGTGCGGCTGGATCACCTCCTTTCTAAGGAGCAACTGTTCCGCGGTTGTTCGTGGATTTTTGTGAACCGCCACAAATGTGTCCCTGTGCTGTGTTCTGCCCTGTTGTGGGGTGGTGGTGTGGGGGTCTGCTGGTGCGCTGTTGGGTTTTGAGGCAACACGTGGTGTTGTTTCGGTGTGGTGTTTGAGAATTGCAGAGTGGGTGCGAGCATCTTTGTGGTCAAGTTGTGTAGGGCACATGGTGGATGTCTGGGCATCAGGGGCCGATGAAGGACGTGGGAGGCTGCGATAAGCCTCGGGGAGCTGTCAACCGAGCTGTGATCCGAGGGTGTCCGAATGGGGTAACCCGGCACCCGTGATGGGGTGTCACCCGCACCTGAATGTATAGGGTGTGTGGAGGGAACGCGGGGAAGTGAAACATCTCAGTACCCGTAGGAAGAGAAAACAAGTGTGATTCCGTGAGTAGTGGCGAGCGAAAGCGGAGGAGGCTAAACCGTGCGCATGTCAAGCTGTCAGGTGTTGTGTGTGCGGGGTTGTGGGGTGCCACTGTTCAGGAGCTGACACTTCTGGCGATGCCGTGTGTGGTTAGTGGAACAGCCTGGGATGGTTGACCGGAGTGGGTGAGAGTCCCGTACGCGAAAACTGCATGGCGGTGTTGTGGTGGTGTCCCCGAGTAGCAGCGAGCTCGTGGAATTTGCTGTGAATCTGCCGGGACCACCCGGTAAGCCTAAATACTTCCTGGTGACCGATAGCGGACGAGTACCGTGAGGGAAAGATGAAAAGTACCCCGGGAGGGGAGTGAAAGAGTACCTGAAACCGTGTGCCTGCAAGCCGTCAGAGCTGCTGCCTTGTGTGGTGGTGATGGCGTGCCTTTTGAAGAATGAGCCTGCGAGTTAGTGCTGCGTGGCGAGGTTAACCCGGGTGGGGTAGCCGGAGCGAAAGCGAGTCCGAAGAGGGCGTGTGAGTCGCGTGGTCTAGACCCGAAGCGGAGTGATCTACCCATGGCCAGGGTGAAGCGCCGGTAAGACGGTGTGGAGGCCCGAACCCACCAGGGTTGAAAACCTGGGGGATGAGCTGTGGGTAGGGGTGAAAGGCCAATCAAACTCCGTGATAGCTGGTTCTCCCCGAAATGCATTTAGGTGCAGCGTCACGTGTTTCACGCCTGGGGTAGAGCTACTGGATGGCCTAGGGGGCTTACCGGCTTACCGAAGTCAACCAAACTCCGAATACGGGTGTGTGAGAGCGTGGCAGTGAGACGGCGGGGGATAAGCTTCGTCGTCGAGAGGGAAACAGCCCAGAACACCGGCTAAGGCCCCTAAGTGTGTGCTCAGTGGGAAAGGATGTGGAGTCGCTGAGACAACCAGGAGGTTGGCTTAGAAGCAGCCATCCTTGAAAGAGTGCGTAATAGCTCACTGGTCAAGTGGTTCTGCGCCGATAATGTAGCGGGGCTTAAGCACACCGCCGAAGCCGTGTCACCTGCACAGGAGATCCGCCGGCTCTGGTTCGTCCGGGGTGGGTGTAGTCGTGTGGGTGGGTAGGGGAGCGTCCTGCATCCGGTGAAGCCATCGCGTGAGCGAGTGGTGGAGGGTGTGGGAGTGAGAATGCAGGCATGAGTAGCGAATGCAGAGTGAGAATCTCTGCCGCCGGATGACCAAGGGTTCCTGGGCCAGGTTGTTCCGCCCAGGGTAAGTCGGGACCTAAGGCGAGGCCGACAGGCGTAGTCGATGGACAACGGGTTGATATTCCCGTACCCGCGTGTGCGCGTCCCTGGCGAGGCAGGTGAGACTAACCACCCGTGTCTGCTGGTTCTCTTTCGGGAGGACCGGTGGGTGTGCGTGGGACCTGATCCTGTAGTAGCCAAGCGATGGGGTGACGCAGGAAGGTAGCCCCGCCAGTCAGTGGTGATACTGGTGTAAGCGTGTGGCCCGCCCGGCAGGCAAATCCGTCGGGCTGTCTTGGATGACGAGGGTGAGGCGTGATGCATAGCCGTTGTGGCGAAGTAGGGTGATCCTCTGCTGCCGAGAAAAGCCTCTAGCGAGTGCGCGCGTGGCCCGTACCCCAAACCGACACAGGTGGTCAGGTAGAGAATACCAAGGCGATCGGGTGAACTGTGGTTAAGGAACTCGGCAAATTGCCCCCGTAACTTCGGGAGAAGGGGGGCCGAAACATCTGAAGCCCCACGCGGGCTGGGATGGGTCGGCCGCAGAGACCAGCGGAAAGCGACTGTTTACTAAAAACACAGGTCCATGCGAAGACGTAAGTCGATGTATATGGACTGACGCCTGCCCGGTGCTGGAACGTTAAGAGGACCGGTTAGCCCCCTCCGGGGGGTGAAGCTGAGAATTTAAGCGCCAGTAAACGGCGGTGGTAACTATAACCATCCTAAGGTAGCGAAATTCCTTGTCGGGTAAGTTCCGACCTGCACGAATGGCGTAACGACTTTCCGGCTGTCTCAACCACAGGCCCGGCGAAATTGCACTACGAGTAAAGATGCTCGTTTCGCGCGGCAGGACGGAAAGACCCCGGGACCTTTACTACAGCTTGGTATTGGTTTTCGGTTCGGCTTGTGTAGGATAGGTGGGAGACTGTGAAACCCGCACGCCAGTGCGGGTGGAGTCATTGTTGAAATACCACTCTGGCCGGATGGGGAACCTCAACCCACGCCCCTGATCGGGGTGGGGGACAGTGCCTGGTGGGTAGTTTAACTGGGGCGGTTGCCTCCCAAAGAGTAACGGAGGCGCCCAAAGGTTCCCTCAGCCTGGTTGGCAATCAGGTGTTGAGTGTAAGTGCACAAGGGAGCTTGACTGTGAGACTGACGGGTCGAGCAGGTGCGAAAGCAGGGACTAGTGATCCGGCACCACCTGGTGGAAGGGGTGTCGCTCAACGGATAAAAGGTACCCCGGGGATAACAGGCTGATCTTGCCCAAGAGTCCATATCGACGGCATGGTTTGGCACCTCGATGTCGGCTCGTCGCATCCTGGGGCCGGAGTAGGTCCCAAGGGTTGGGCTGTTCGCCCATTAAAGCGGCACGCGAGCTGGGTTTAGAACGTCGTGAGACAGTTCGGTCCCTATCCGCCGCGCGCGCAGGAGACTTGCGGAAGGCTGTCCCTAGTACGAGAGGACCGGGACGGACGAACCTCTGGTATGCCAGTTGTCCCACCAGGGGCACGGCTGGTTAGCTACGTTCGGAAGGGATAACCGCTGAAGGCATCTAAGCGGGAAACCCGTTCCAAGATGAGGTCTCCCACCCCCCGTGGGTTAAGGCCCCCAGCAGACCACTGGGTAGATAGGCCAGACATGGAAGCACAGCAATGCGCTCTGGAGTGGACTGGTACTAATCGGCCGAGGACTTCACCACAAAACCCCATACACCCGCACCCACTCTGCAACTCTGAAACACCACACCACACCACACCGTGGTTGTTTCACCACTGTTTCGGTGGCCACAGCGACAGGGACACGCCCGGACCCATCCCGAACCCGGAAGCTAAGCCTGCCAGCGCCGATGGTACTGCACCCCCACGGGTGTGGGAGAGTAGGACACCGCCGAACACCAACAACCGAAAGGGGCCCGCCGGATTTATCCGACGGGCCCCCTTCGGCATTTCCAACCAATTCACCCCAGCAATTCCCGCGGCTCTCGTAATCGGGGTTGCGCATACCCACCACGAAGCCTTGGGTGGCTCAGCGGGCTGACCGCGGGGCGATGAACACGGCGAATGCGGCGCCTGCGAGGCACACGAACGACGTGATCAGGAAGATCTCGGTGTACTGGGTCAGCAGCGCCTGGCGTACCGCGTCGACGTAGGCGTCCAGCGACGTGCGGTAGGCGTCCTCGGAGGGGAACAGCACCCGGATGGGCACGTCGAGGTTCGCTGTCATGCTGTGGAAACGGTGCAGTCCCCAAGCGGACAGCGCCGCGATGCCGACGAGCATGCCGGTCATCCTGGCGACGACCACACCGGCGGAAGCCACCCCGTGCCGCTCACCGGGGACAACACGCAGCGCTGCCGCCGACAGCGGGGCGATGACAAGTCCGAGCCCGATACCGACGGTCGAGAGGTCGGTGTCCAACCTGGGCAATGAGAGCGGACCGAGAACGTGGCTTTCGGCGAGCACGTCGGCGCTCCAGCCGGACATCAGCGCGAATCCGGCGGCGGCGATCAGCATGCCCGCCACCGCGACCGGGCGTTCGCCGACCTTCGAGGCGAGCCAGCCACCCAGCAGCGCGCCGACCGGAAGCGCGACGAGAAACCGCAGCAGGAGTAGCACCCCGCCCTCGTCGTCGTATCCGAGCAGAGTCTGAGCGAACAGATCGACGTCGACGAGGGTCACCATGAGGGCGGCACCCGCGGTGAGACTTGCCGCCAGCGCGGCGAGAAACGGCCTCAGCCGCACGCCCGCGGTGTCGATGAGCCGGGTGCGTGCACCACGCTCCCACAGCAGAAATGCCACGAAGGCGACGCCCGCGCAGGCCAGTGCGGGCACACCCCAACTCGGCAGGACCTGTTCGCGGGGCTCGGGGTTGTACAGACCCACGACCAGCGCGCCGAGCGCGACCGCCAGCAATCCGCCTCCGACGACATCAACCCTGGTGCGCTTCGCAGGCCTGCCGCCGGGCACGGAGAGGTGGATGGCGACCATCGCCAGCAGCGCCAGCGGCACATTGACCCAGAACACGCCGCGCCAGCCCGCGACCGCCGCGAGCACGATCCCGTAGACCGGTCCGATCACGCTGCCGAGTTCCTGCGCCGCACCCACCGCCCCGAGGACGGTGGCGCGATCGCGTTGCGACCACAGGTCCGCTGCGAGCGCCATCGTGACCGGCAGCAGAGCCCCACCCGCGACACCGAGCACCACCCGACCCGTCACCAGCATCGGAGCGCTCTGCGCCGTGGCCGTGACGACTGATCCCAGGAGGAAGCCGCCGAGGCAGGCCTGCAGCAGAGCCTTGCGGCCGAACCGGTCGGAGGCCTGGCCGAGCAGCGGCATCGCGGCGACGTAGCCGAGCAGGTAGCCGGTGACGATCGGGGTGACCCGCTCGAGGCGGTTCACGGGTATCTGCAGGTCTTCGATGATCTGGCGCAGCAGCCCGACGACGACGTAGGTGTCGAGTGCTCCGAGCAGCACCGCGAGCGCGCCCGCGCCGAGCGCGACCGATCTGCTCCCGCGCCGGGTGAGGACCGTCGTCACGCCGGTGGACTCACCGTGACCGGCTTGTCCACATCGGACAGCGTGACGTCGACCGTCGCGTCGTTGGGAAATGCCGCCGTCGCCTTGACGGGCAGGTGCCGCTGATCCTTACGCAGCCAGAAAGTCACCTCGGCCTCGGAGTCGATTCCCGGCAGCAGCCCGGCCAGCACCTCCTTGGGCAGCGTTCCGGTCACTTTGTAGGTCTCGACGCCGCCGATTTCCTCGGTGGCGTCGGTCACCGGATCGCGCAGGCTGGAAAGCAGCTTCGACACGCCTCGTTCGGGGTCGAGCACAGCCGACGGGTCGTACACCGAGGAACTGAGCGCCACCGGGATCTGCTGGTAGCCGCCCGTGGGCCCCTTCAGGTACAGGGTGTTGCCCTTCAGCACGAACTCGATCTCGACCAGCTGACCGGACTGCTCGATGGTGCCGGAACCCTTGGCCTCGCCTTCCCTGGTGAGGTCGCCGTCGAGGCCGCGTACGGCCAGCCCGGGAATGGTGCCGTTGACATCGATAGTGAAATGCGTGCTCGAGATGTCACGAGCGGCGGTGGCGGCATCCCGGACGAGTGCTGCTGCCTCGGGCAACTGCTCGTCGGGTGCGTCCGCGGTGCAGGCCGTGGCGAAGCCGGCCACGGCAGCGAGCATCGCCAGCAGGGTTCGGCGCAAAGGCATGCGCAGAATCGTATGCCCCCGCACGGAGGTTGTGTCACGGCCGGCAGCAATTCAGGCCATGAGGTTGGCGGCGACCGTGGCGCCGAGTTCCCAGCAGCTGGAGAGCGCGGCCTTGTCCGGCTCACCCATGACCACGACGGGCGCAGCCGCCTGTTCCCAGCCCAGCCCGGTGGTGACGGTTTCGATCGCCTTCTGCGCCCCTTCGACGCCCTGGTTTCCGTGCACGTAGTAGCCGAACGCTCGGTTACGGGTCGCCTCCAGACACGGGTAGTACACGGTGTCGAAGAAGTGCTTCAGAGCGCCCGACATGTAACCCAGGTTGGCAGGGGTACCGAGCAGGTAGGCGTCGGCGTCGAGCACGTCCGAGGCGGTTGCCGAGAGCGCGGGCTCGCGGACGACGTCGACACCGGTGATTTCCGGGTCGGTCGCGCCCGAGACCACGGCCTCCAACATGGCCTGCAGGTGCGGTGACGGAGTGTGGTGAACGATCAGCAAGGTGGGCACAGTCGGTCAGCGTGCCCCTGCGCGGGCACGGTCGCAACCGACCGGTGACGGGAACCGGCCTGTCACGTGGGTTCGCCGGTCAGTGGGCCAGCAGGTCGTGCACGGCGGCACGCAGCTCGGCGAGCCGCCGCTCGGCCAGGTCACGAGTGCGGTCCAGGTCCGCATAAGTCTGCACCGGCGACGTGACCTCCAGGTACGCCTTCAACTTCGGCTCCGTGCCGGAGGGGCGCACCACCACCCGCAGGTCGTCGCCGCGTAGCCGCAGTACGTCGGCTCGCGGCAGCAGGTCTTGCGCGACCACGGCCGTTCCCAGCAACTCGGTTGGTGGGTGTTCGCGCAGCCTCGCCATCAGCCGCCCGCGCTCGGTCAGGTCGGCGATGCGCAGCGACACCTGGTCGGTGAGGTGGAGCCCGTGTCGTAGCGCCAGGTCGTCGAGCAGGTCGAGCAGGGAACGGTTCGCGGCCTTGGCTTGCGCCGCCAGGTCGCAGCCCAGCAGCGCCGCCGCGATGCCGTCCTTGTCCCGCACGGTTTCGGGGTCCACGCAGATCCCGAGCGCTTCCTCGTAGGCATAGACGAGCCCGGCGCCCGCCCTTGCCAGCCATTTGAACCCGGTCAGCGTCTCCTCGTAGCGCGCACCGTGTGCCTTCGCGATCGACGCCAGCATCGACGACGACACGATCGTCGTGGCCACCAGCGGGTCCGGCGTTGTCGGTGCGGACAGCACATGCTCGGCCAGCAGCACACCGGTTTCGTCGCCACGCAGCAGGCGCCAGCGGCCGTCACGTCCCGCGACAGCGAGCGCGCAGCGATCCGCGTCCGGGTCCAGCGCGATCGCCAGATCGGCCTCGGAGCGCTGAGCGAGGTCGAGCAGCAGCTCGCCCGCTCGCGGTTCCTCCGGGTTGGGAAACGCCACGGTTGGAAAGTCCGGGTCGGGTTTTGCCTGCTCGGGCACGAAGCTGAGGTCGGTGAACCCGGCCCGCCGCAGTGCGAGTCGCAGTGTGTCGGCACCGACGCCGTGCAAAGCGGTGGCGACGACTCGCAACTCGCGTGCCGTTCCGCGCGGCAGAGCGGCCACGCGGTCGAGGTAGGCCTGTAGTACGTCGTCACCGAGCACCCGGGCGCCGGGCGACCTCGGCACGGAGATCGCCGCCGGAGCCGCTTCGATAGCGGACTCGATCCGCCGGTCTGCGGGGGGCACGATCAGCGCGCCGGTGTGGTCGTAGACCTTGTAGCCGTTGTCGGCGGGAGGGTTGTGTGACGCGGTGATCTGGATGCCCGCCACCGCGCCGAGCCTGCGAACGGCGAAGGCGAGCAGCGGGGTCGGCAGTGGTGCGGGCAGCGACCGCACGTCGAATCCCGCCGCCGTGAGAACCTCGGCCGTGGCGCGGGCGAAGTCCGCCGAGCCGTGCCTGGCGTCCCTGCCGACAATCACGGTGCCACCCGACCTGCCCTCGTCCCGCAGCCAGGCCGCGACGCCGGCCGTGGCCCGCACGACCACAGCCGTGTTCATCCCGTTGGGCCCTGCGCGCACGGGTCCGCGCAGTCCCGCGGTGCCGAACGTGAGTTCCCCCGCCATGCGCTCCCGCAACTGCGCGACAGCGTCGGGCTGGTCGTTCATCGCATCGGCGAGCAGTTCCCGCAACTCCGCGCGGTGGTGAGGTGTCACGTCGTCGGCGATCCACCGAAGTGCCCTGTCCCGCAAAGCGGGCGTGAGTCCGGGCGGGTTGTGCTCCATCCCGCAATGCTGCCAGGCACACGGCACGGTGGAGGTCGGGCCCGGCGGCTACCGGCCCGCCGGTTGCCGAGGTGCGGCGAGGGCGTGTGAAAGTTGCGGATCACATTTTGCATCGGATTTTTCCGGTCACTTCGCCCGAGCGTTCTACGAGGGCATTGTCCGAATTTCACCATGTGGTCGCGACTTGGCATATCTCCACTCGTTCGGGTGAGAGTAGTCGCATTTGTGCGAGCACCAGGAAGAACGCATTTAGCAGGGCGGTGACGAGTCGCTCAGAGTCAACGACTGAAAACCAGGTAGCACACGATCGGGCTATTGTCGGATTGCCAATTCTGCGCCAAATTTGGCAGTGCGCGATTCCGCGCACTGCCAAATGGTTCCGCGTGTCAGACGCGAAAGCCGCTGCTGCTTGGGAAGGAAAAACTGATGACGAGCCGTGAGATCACCGACGTTCCGATCGCTACCGGCAACGGCAGCACCAGCAAGTGACGTAGTCAGGCGTGCAGGACAAGTTCGCGGAGCAGGCGACCCATCCGTTCCGCGGCTGCCCTGCCCGCCTCGATGACCTCCTGGTGGCTGAGCGGTTCGCCGGTGACGCCCGCGGCGAGATTGGTGACCAGCGACAGCCCGAAGACCTCGACTCCCGCGGCACGTGCGGCGATCGCCTCCAGCACCGTCGACATTCCGACGAGGTCGGCGCCGAGCGTACGCAGCATGCGGATCTCGGCGGGAGTCTCGAAATGCGGACCCGGCAGGCCCGCGTAGACGCCTTCGACCAGCGACGAATCGATCCCCCTCGCCACCTGTCGCAACCTGCCGGAGTACAGATCCACGAGATCGACGAAGTTCGCTCCGGTGATCGGCGAGGTGGCCGTCATGTTCAGGTGGTCACAGATGAGGACCGGCTGGCCGACCTGGAGTCCGTCACGTAACCCGCCTGCCGCGTTGGTCAGCAGCACGGTGCGTACGCCCGCCGCGGCCGCCGTCCGCACGCCGTGCACCACCCGGGCCACGCCCCTTCCTTCGTAGAGGTGAGTGCGCCCCAGCAGGACAAGGACACGTCGTCCCCCGACGAGTAGCGAGCGTGCCGTGCTGCCGTGGCCAACGGCGGTCGGTGTTTCGAATCCGGGCAGCTCGGCCAGGTCGATCTCGGTTTCCGGTTCGCCGATCAGATCCGCGGCCGGGCGCCATCCGGAGCCGAGCACGACGGCGATGTCGTGCGTTTCCGCGCCGGTTCGCTCGGCGAGCACGCGCGCCGCGGCCGCGGCGAGTTCACGGGGTCGCTGGTCGCTTGTCTCGTCCACGACCGTGCAGCCTAGAGCTTGCTCCCGGCAAGGGTTCACGGCGGTTATGGATAGCAAAACTCTCCATAGTGGGGAGCTACTGTATCCGTACCGGGAGGTGCACGGAAGGGCGAGCGGCGATGCGAATGGCCGAGTTGAGCAGGGAGTCGGGTGTGCCGATCGCGACCGTGAAGTACTACCTGCGCGAGGGTCTGCTTCACCCGGGTGAGCGCACCAGCCCGAACCAGGCGCACTACGACGAGTCCCACGTGCGCCGCCTGAGGCTGGTGCGCGCTCTGCTGGAAGTCGGCGGGCTTTCCATCGCGTCGGTTCGCGAGACACTCGCCGCCATCGACTCCCACGACCGCACACACGACGTGCTCGGCATCGTCCAGCACGGGCTGCCGCTGAACCGCGGCAGTGCGGACGAGGGAACCGAGCAGTGGGCCAGACGGCGGGTCGAGGAGGTCGCGGCCATGCGCGGCTGGCGCTTGGACCTGAGGCAGGCACCGGTGGAGGCGCTGGTGGGGGTGCTGTGCACGCTGCGCAACCTGGGGCACGCCCGGCTGGTCGACGCCCTCGACACCTATGCCGAGGCGGCCGACCGGATCGCCGAGTCCGACCTGGAGTTCGTGGCCGGACTACCGACCACCGAGTCGATCGTGGAAAGCGCGGTGGTGGGCACGGTGCTCGGCGACGCGGCCCTGGTGGCGTTGCGCAGGATCGCGCAGGCCAATATCTCGGCGCGGCGCTTCGGAGACGAAAGGCGGGGTTGAGGCTCGGCTCGCTCCCTCAAGGCCCGTCGCTAACTGGTCATCCGAAAGGTCGGCACGATCCGGTCGAACAGCTGGCTGCGGCCGAACCGCTCCCGCTCCAGCGGCACCGTCACGCTCACCACCCACAGGCTGGAGTAGCTGCGGAACACCTCGGCATGCGTGGTCCTGTTGCTCGCTCGCTGCCCGCTGCCCCGCTCCGCGGTGCGGTAGCCAAGCAGCACCCCTTCCCGGCCATCGGCCAGCGCGTCGGAACGCACCAGCGTGAAGTCCCCCTCGGGCCAGTACCCGGTGAGCGCGCGCACGTAGTCGCGTGCGGTCAGGTCCGGGAAGTAGTTGGCGAAATGCTCCACGCCCAGTACCTGTGTGCCGTCGGGTGACACGAAGCGGACCAGGGTCGATGTGGGCAGGTCGCCAACGGGTCGCTGGCTGGTGAACCGCAGCCAGTTGGCGGGCACCGCCACGGAGAACAGCCCACCCTTGGCCCCTCGCAGGTTGGTCGCGTCGCCTTCCCTGGTGAGCAGTTCCACCGACTGCGTTGTGGGCGCGGCCGCCGTTCGCGGCGCGACGGGTTGGGGCGGCTCCAGCGCCTGCCCGGCAACCACACGGGTGAGCGCGAACCCCGCCGCCGCGGCCGCGAGGAAGAGCAACATCGCCACGGCGACGAGTGCGGCCCTTCGCGCATCGATCCGCTCGCCGAGCGCGGTGGCGATGGCGGACGGCGACAGCCCGACAGGGTCCGCCGGATCGGCGGCACGCGCTGAACCCGTCGCCGGGCCCGAACCGCTCGCGGCGAACGGCAGCGGTCCGGGGTCGGCGGCCAACGCGCCTGCCTCACCGCCCGTGCCCTCCGGTTTCGACTTTCGGGTGGTTGCAGGCGGTTCGCTCGGTTTCGCGGACGGCATGCGCGGGATGACGCGGGTCACGCTGGCCTCGCCGGCCGCACGGGAACGCTCGCCCTGCCGGAACAACTCGGCGGGGAACAGCGGGTGGTGTGGCTTCCTCAGCAGCGGGTACAGCCTGCGCCGCACCTCCGACAGCGACATCCGCTCCGCGGGGCGCTTCGCCATCAGGCCGCGGATCAACGGCGCCAGCGGACCCGCCGACGGCCTCGGCACATCGCCGTGCACCACGCGCGTCACCGTCTCGAAGGGGTCGCCGTCGGCGTCGTAGGGCGGGTGGCCCTCGGTCGCGGCGAACAGCGTGGCACCGAGTCCCCACAGGTCGGCGGTGTAGGTGACCGCACCGCCCGAGGCCACCTCCGGAGCGATGAACGCAGGCGAACCCAGCATCATGCCGGTGTGGGTCATGGTGGCTTCCGAGACGTTGCGGGCGATGCCGAAATCGGTGAGCTTGATCCTGCCGTCGCCCGCCACGAGCACGTTGCCTGGCTTGACGTCGCGGTGGGTGATCCCGGCCGCGTGAGCGGCCTCCAGTGCCGCGGCGACGGCGTCGGCGACCGCGGCGGCCTGCGGGACCGTGAGCCGCCCTGCCTCGTGCAGCAGTCCGGCCAGGCTGCGCGCGGGCAGCAACTCCATCACCACGTAGGGGTCGCCGTTTTCCCTGACGACATCGTGCAGCGTGATCACGTTCGGGTGGGAGAGCACCGCGATCGCCCTGGCCTCACGCAGGGTCCGCTCCCGCAACTCGCTGATCCTGGTCGCGGGCACGCCGGGCGGCATCCTGACTTCCTTGACCGCGACCGGGCGTTGCAGGAACTCGTCGTAGGCCGACCAGACAGTGCCCATCGAGCCCGACCCGAGAACGGACCGCAACCGGTATCGGCCCGCGACGAGCCGTGCCTCGTCGGGGAAAGCCGGTGGTTTGGATGGCGGGTTGGACACAGGCCTATTGTGGCGAACTCTCGTTCCGCCGTTGGCCCGACCAGCCTTGTTAATGGCGATTTGCCTCACAACCACCGCGAGGGTGACCCCCCTAACATGGCTAGTTATGACGAACGTGGCTGAGCTGCCACTGGCGGCCGAGTTCGACCGTCCCGACCGGGCCGACTGGGAGAGGCTGGTCGAGGCCGTGTTGAGCAAGACAGGCTCGCGGCCCGAAGCCCTGATCACGCACACCTACGAGGGCATCGCGATCCAGCCGCTCTACACGGCGGCCGACGAGGCCCCACCTTCGGGCTATCCCGGCCTCAGCCCGTTCGTGCGCGGGTCGAGACCGCAGGGGCACGTGCTCACCGGCTGGGACGTCCGCGCGTTGCACACCCACCCCGACCCCGCGGTGACGAACCGCTCGGTGCTCGCCGACCTGGAAGGCGGCGTCACGTCCAGCTGGCTGCGCGTCGGCGCTGGCGCGTTGCCGCCGTCGTCGCTCGCCGACGCGTTGAGCGAGGTCAGACTCGACCTCGCACCCGTGGTGCTCGACCCCGGCGCGGACTACCTGGAAGCCGCTGACGCGCTGTTCGCGCTGCTCGCGGATCAGCGCGTGCCGCCGACAAGCGTCGCGGGCGGCATCGGTGCCGACCCGATCGGGCTGCTGGCCAGAACGGGACGCGCACACGACCTGGCCGCCTCCGCCGAACTCGCCGTCAGGGTCGCGCGCGAGTACCCAGCGATGCGTACGGTCGTCGCCGACGGGCTGCCGTTTCACGAGGCGGGCGGTTCGGACGCGCAGGAACTCGGCGCGGCGGTCGCGGTGGGCGTCGCCTACCTGCGTGTTCTCACCGCGGCCGGGCTCAGCGTGCAGGACGCCGCCGGCCAGTTGGAGTTCCGCTTCGCCGCCACCACCGACCAGTTCATGACCATCGCCAAGCTGCGTGCCGCGCGCAGGCTGTGGGCACGGGTCGGCGAGGTCTGCGGTGCGCCGGGGACCGCGATGTACCAGCACGCCGTGACCTCACCTGCGATGCTGACAAGGCGCGATCCGTGGGTGAACATGCTGCGCACGACCCTCGCCTGCTTCGCGGCGGGCGTGGGCGGTGCCGATGCGGTGACCGTGCTGCCGTTCGATTCCGCGCTCGGCCTGCCCGACGGCTTCGGCCGCCGGATCGCCCGCAACACCCAGGCCATCCTGCTCGAGGAATCCAAGCTCGCCTCGGTGATCGACCCGGCAGGCGGGTCCTGGTACGTGGAGAACCTCACCGACGCGCTCGCGCACGCGGCGTGGCGGGAGTTCACCGCCATCGAAGCGGCGGGAGGCATCGAGGCCGACCTCGGCTCCGGTTCGCTGGCGGCCAGGCTCGACCGGACCTGGCAGGCTCGCCGCGCCCGCATCGCGACCAGGCAGGACCCGATCACCGGAGTCAGCGAGTTCCCGCTGCTGGAAGAGGCCGACCTCGAACGCGAGCCCGCCGCACCGGCGGCCGGGGGCGGCCTGCCGCGGGTGCGGTACGCGCAGGACTACGAGCGGCTTCGCGACCACGCCGACGCGCACCTGGCGAAGACCGGCAGCCGCCCCTCGGTCTTCCTCGCCACGCTGGGGCCGCTGGCCGCTCACACCGCGCGCGCGACGTTCGCGGCGAACCTGTTCATGGCAGGCGGGATCGAACCGGTGAACCCCGGCGTGGCCGACGGCACCGACGACCTGGTGGCGGCCTTCCGCGAAAGCGGGACGACGGTCGCGTGCCTGTGCGGCAGCGACAAGGCATACGCCGAAAAGGCGGCCGAGGTCGCGGCTGCCCTGCGTGAAGCGGGTGCCGCGAGTGTGCTGCTCGCGGGCAGGCCGGCCGACTACCCGGCCGTCACCGGGTACGTCTACAAGGGATGTGACGCGCTCGCCGTCCTGACCGGCACCCTCGAAACCCTGGGAGTGGCCCCATGAGCATCCCCGACTTCACCGGCGTCGAACTCGGTGCTGTGCCGCAGGCCGACCGGTCGGAGTGGACCAGGGCGCTGCACGAAGCCACCGGCAAGGGCCCCGACGCGCTGGCGTCGGAGACCCCTGAGGGAATCGGCGTGCGGCCGCTGTACACCGAGGCCGAGTTGTCCGGACTGGATTTCCTCGACACCTACCCCGGGATCGCGCCGTACCTGCGCGGGCCGTATCCGACGATGTACGTGAACCAGCCGTGGACGATCCGGCAGTACGCGGGATTCTCAACGGCCGAGGAGTCGAACGCCTTCTACCGGCGCAACCTCGCGGCGGGCCAGAAGGGACTGTCCGTGGCCTTCGATCTGGCGACGCACCGCGGCTACGACTCCGACCACCCGCGGGTGGCGGGCGATGTCGGCATGGCGGGCGTTGCCATCGACTCGATCTACGACATGCGGCAACTGTTCGACGGCATCCCGCTGGACAGGATGAGCGTGTCGATGACCATGAACGGCGCCGTGTTGCCGGTGCTGGCCCTCTACGTCGTCGCGGCTGAGGAGCAGGGGGTGGCGCCCGAGCAGTTGGCCGGGACCATCCAGAACGACATCCTCAAGGAGTTCATGGTTCGCAACACCTACATCTACCCGCCGCAGCCGTCGATGCGGATCATCTCCGACATCTTCGCCTACACCTCACGCCACATGCCGAGGTTCAACTCGATCTCCATCTCCGGCTACCACATGCAGGAGGCCGGGGCCACCGCCGACCTGGAGCTCGCCTACACACTCGCCGACGGTGTGGAGTACATCCGCGCGGGGATCGACGCCGGTCTGGACATCGACGCGTTCGCGCCCCGGTTGTCGTTCTTCTGGGCGATCGGGATGAACTTCTTCATGGAGGTCGCCAAGCTGCGAGCGGCGCGGTTGCTGTGGGCCAAGCTGGTCAAGCGGTTCGAGCCACGCAACGACAAGTCGCTTTCGCTGCGCACCCACTGCCAGACCTCCGGCTGGTCGCTGACCGCGCAGGACGTCTACAACAACGTGGTACGTACCTGTGTGGAGGCGATGGCCGCCACACAGGGCCACACCCAGTCGCTGCACACCAACGCGCTCGACGAGGCGCTGGCGTTGCCGACCGACAACAGCGCGCGGATCGCACGCAACACGCAGTTGCTGCTGCAGCAGGAGTCGGGCACGACCCGCGTCATCGACCCGTGGGGCGGCAGCGCGTTCGTCGAGCGCCTCACCTACGACCTGGCGCGAAAGGCGTGGGGCCACATCGAGGAGGTCGAGTCGGCTGGGGGCATGGCGCGTGCCATCGACGCCGGTATCCCCAAGCTGCGCATCGAGGAGGCGGCCGCCCGCACCCAGGCGCGCATCGACTCCGGGCGGCAGCCGGTGATCGGCGTCAACAAGTACCGGCTGGACAGCGACGAGCACGTCGATGTGCTCAAGGTCGACAACGAGGGGGTTCGCGCACAGCAACTTGACAAGCTGCGCAGGCTGCGGGCCGAGCGAGACGAGCAGGCCACGACTCAGGCGCTGCGCAGGCTCACCGAGTGTGCCGGGTCCGAGTCCCGCGAGGCGAACCTGCTCGAACTGGCCATCGACGCGGCACGCGCGAAGGCCACCGTCGGCGAGATCTCCGAGGCGCTGGAGCGGGTGTGGGGCAGGCACTCGGGCCAGATTCGTACCATCTCCGGCGTGTACCGCGACGAGGTCGGCAAGTCGGACAAGGTGGAGTCGGTGCGGGAACGGGTCGAGGAGTTCGCCCGTGCCGAGGGGCGCAGGCCACGCATCCTTGTCGCGAAGATGGGCCAGGACGGGCACGACCGTGGCCAGAAGGTGATCGCAACCGCCTTCGCCGACCTCGGCTTCGACGTCGACGTGGGGCCGCTGTTCTCCACCCCGGCCGAGGTGGCCCGGCAGGCGGTGGAAGCCGACGTGCACGTGGTGGGTGTCTCCTCGCTCGCGGCCGGACACCTCTCGCTGGTGCCCGCCCTGCGTGCGGAGCTGGCGCAACTCGGCCGCGACGACATCATGATCGTGTGCGGCGGTGTGATCCCGCCGCAGGACTACGACGAGCTGCGGCAGTCGGGCGCCGCGGCGATCTTCGGTCCCGGCACCGTGATCGCCGAGGCCGCCGCCGGTCTGCTCGACCAGCTGCAAGCGCGACAGTCGTAGGCATGTCTCGCACCGTCGACGTCGCCGCATACGCCAAGGGGGTGCTCGCGGGCGACCGCGGCATCCTGTCGCGGGCCATCACGCTGGTGGAGTCCGCGCGTCCGGACCACCGCAGGCAGGCGCAGCAGCTGCTGGTGGAGTTGCTGCCGCACGCAGGCGGCGCGCAACGGGTCGGCATCACCGGCGTTCCCGGGGTGGGTAAGTCCACCTTCATCGACGAGTTGGGCACGAAGCTCACCGGCGAGGGACACCGGGTGGCCGTGCTCGCCGTCGACCCGTCGTCGACCCGCACCGGCGGCAGCATCCTCGGCGACAAGACGAGGATGGCGCGACTGGCCACGGACCCGTCGGCCTTCATCCGGCCGTCGCCGACGTCGGGCACGCTCGGCGGGGTCGCGAGGGCCACCCGCGAGTCGATCGTGCTGATGGAGGCCGCGGGCTATGACGTGGTGCTGGTGGAGACGGTCGGTGTGGGGCAGTCGGAGGTGGCCGTGGCCAACATGGTCGACTGCTTCCTGTTCCTGACGCTGGCACGGACGGGCGACCAGCTACAGGGCATCAAGAAGGGCGTGCTCGAACTCGCTGACGTGATCGCGGTGAACAAGGCCGACGGTGAACACGAGTTGCAGGCACGCAAGGCGGCGAGGGAGCTGTCGGGAGCGCTGCGGATGATCTACGGACCCGACGCGAGGTGGGTCCCACCGGTGCTGACCTGCAGCGCGCTGACCGGTGCCGGGCTGGACACGGTGTGGCAGCAGATCGGCAGGCACCGCGAGCTGTTGCGGTCCACCGGTGAGCTGACCGAGAAGCGCAGGCAGCAGCAGGTCGACTGGACCTGGTCGATGGTCAGGGAGCAGTTGCTCGACCGGCTGGAGACGCATCCGGAGGTTCGCGCGGTCGTGCCGGAGGTGGAGCGGGAGGTGCGTGACGGCAGGCTCACCGCCACGCTGGCCGCAGAGCGAATTCTGCGGGCGTTCGAAGCGCCGTTGCCGCGTGGCGACTGACGCGAAGGGGCGCGAGCGGGCAGACTGGTGCTCGTGCGTGTGCTTGCCGTCGTGGTCGGGCTGCTGGCCCTCGTCGCGGGCTTCGTGGTCGTCGGATCGGTGACACCGGCCACCTCGTCCGCCGAACCACTCGCCGTAGTGGCGCCGTATCAGGCCCAGGACGACGATTCCGAGCCCGGCCCTACCCTCGACCCGCAGACCGAGGCCGACGCGGAGAAGGACCGAAGCAGGCTGGTCGTGGGCGTCGCCGCCGCGGTGCTGCTCGGCATCGTGCTGTGGGGCAGGCACATCAGGAAGAAGCGGCAACAGGGCGACTAGGCTCGCTCGGCGGGCGCCGCGGGCTGCCGAACGCGCTCAGTCACCGACAGAGGCCCTACAGTTTCGCCGAACACTGCGTCACCGCTTAGCGCAACCGGGCGACCTTCTGTCTCGTCATTAGGACATCTGGGTTACAACTACCCTGTGTGGTGCAAGACTGAGAGCAAATGCGTACGGCAATGATTTCCCAGCGAGAGACAGTGAGCTCCAGCGACCTCGTGCCGGATGCGTGCGGAGGTGCGGCATGACGGTTCTCGACTCCCGGCCGGACCTGCCTGGCGAACAGGGCGGGTCGGGCACCGCTGCCGCCTTGCTGACCGAATCCGGTGTGACCGTGGCTCCCACACCGCCTGACCTCGGCGCGGGCCGTGGCCCAGCCTGGCTCGACGAGTGGCTGCTGCAACACGCCGCCGACGTCGTGGCGTGGCGCAGGCACATCCACACCAACCCCGAGCTGGCAAGGCACGAGTTCGGCACGACCGAGCTTGTGGTGAAGCTACTGCGCTCGGCGGGCCTGCGTCCGTGGGTGCTACCCGGCGGTACCGGCGTGGTCTGCGACGTAGGCAGCGGGCCCACGTGCGTGGCGCTTCGGGCCGACCTGGACGCGTTGCCGCTCACCGAGGCGACCGGGCTGCCGTTCGCCTCGGCCGTCGACGGCGTGGCGCACGCCTGCGGGCACGACATGCACACCGCCGCGCTGCTGGGCGCGGGGCTCGCGCTGGCACAGGCCGCTGAACTTCCCGGCAGGGTGCGGCTGATCTTCCAACCCGCGGAGGAGGTCATGCCCGGCGGCGCGCTGGACGCCATCGAGGCGGGTGCGCTCGACGGCGTCGACCGCATCTTCGGGCTGCACTGCGACCCCCGGCTGCCGGTCGGCAAGGTCGGTACCCGCATCGGTGCCCTGACATCGGCGGCCGACCTGATAGAACTGCGGCTCACGTCACCGGGGGGCCACACCTCGCGCCCACATCTGACCGCCGACCTCGTACACGCTCTCGGCACGATCATCACCTCGCTGCCCGCGTTGCTCTCGCGGCGCGTCGATCCCCGGTCGGGCACCGTGCTGGTGTGGGGTTCGGTGCACGCGGGTGAGGCCGCGAACGCGGTGCCGCAGGACGGCCTGCTGCGGGGCACGCTGCGTACCGCCGACCACGAGACCTGGACGCAACTCGAGCCGCTGATCGCATCGTCGGTGCAGTCGCTGCTGGCTCCGACCGGAGTGGGCTACGAACTGGACTACCGGCGCGGTGTCCCTCCGGTCGTCAGCGAGGAGGAGAGCACCGTCCTGCTGCGGGCAGGCGCGGAAGCGGCGCTGGGCGACAACGCGCTGGCCGACACCGAGCAGTCGTCCGGTGGCGAGGACTTCGGCTGGTACCTGGAGCACGTGCCGGGCGCGTTCGCGCGGCTGGGGGTGTGGCCGGGTGAGGGCGCGATGCGTGACCTGCACCAGCCCACCTTCGAAGCCGACGAGCGGGCGCTGTTCAACGGCGTGCGGGTGTTCGTGCACACAGCGCTGGCGGCACTGGTCGCCTGACGCTCTCACCCGCGAGTCCCCCGCTCAGGACCGCGAGTTCTGCGTTCGGGACCGCGAGTTCTGCGTTCGGGTCGGACTGAGTTGTCCACAGGAGCCTAAGTTATCCACATTCTGTGGATTGCCACTTTCCTGGCGCTGCTTGAACAGCCGACGGTTGGGGCATGGTCACCTTCCCTCCACACCTCGACCTCAACGGCGCATACCTGCGTGCCGACCTGGCGGCAGCACTCGGCTCGGCCGGGTTGCGCGCTGCCCTGCGCGACGGCCGACTCGCCACGTTCTCGCGCACCGTGCTGGTGGACCCACGTCGCGCTGCCGACTTCGGCACCCGCGCCGCTGCGGCACTGCTGCACACCGGTCCGGAAGCGGTACTCAGTCATCACAGCGCGTTGCGGGTGCACGGCTTCTGCGCGGCCGACTCCACCCCGATTCACGTGCTGCTGCCCTACCGGTGCAAGCCGCGGCGCAGGGCGGGGGTGCTTGTCCATCACGGCTCGGTCCGCGATGAGGACATCCACGGCATCGCAGGACTGCGGGTGGTGGACGTCGATCTGGCCCTTTCCGAGGTGTTGTGTCGAGGTTCGCGGCGAGACGGGTTGGCGTGCGCCGACGAGGCGCTGCGGGCTCTGCCTTCACACCATCGCGAGGCGCTTCGGCTGCGTGTGGCGGAACGGATCGCCGCCCGGCCGGACCCACGCGGGCGGCGGCAGGGTCGGTCGCTGTTGTGGCTGGCCACGGGACTCGCGGAATCCCCGGCGGAGAGTGCGATGCTGCTGACGCTGGTCGATGCCGAGTTGCCGATGCCGCAGCAGCAGATCCCGGTCACCGATCTCGAGGGACGTGTGCTCTACCGGCTGGATTTCGGCTGGTCACAGCTCCGGGTAGCGGTGGAGTACGACGGGTACGAGGCGCACGAAGCCAGCGGGCAGGCCGACGCGGCACGGGACGAGGACCTGCGGCGACGGGGCTGGATCGTGCTGCGGGCCGACTCGGCCGACCTACGGGACCCGAGCAGGCTCGTCTCGGCCGTGCTTGACGCGTTCCGGCGCCGGGGCCTGACCGCGTGAATGCAGGACTCGCGGACGTGAGCGCAGGATTCGCGGGCAGGAGCGGGGGACTCGCGGGCAGGAGCGGGGGACTCGCGGGTCAGGGGCCCACCCGTTTGCAGGGGCGGGTGCGCAGGTCGTCGACGTAGTCGGCGGGTGCGCCCGCTGCCTCGGCGGCGTCGGCGAGCACACCCAGGTAGCGTGCCGACGGCAGGCCGCCTTCGTAGGCGTCGAGCACGTACAACCAGGCCAGCACCGAGCCCTCCATGGTCTGCACCCGCAGCCGGATCTTGGTGTGTAGGCCCAGCTCCCCGCCTTCCCACTGGTCGAGCAGGGACTCGTCGAGCGGCGTCACGTCGTAGAGCACCACGAACACCCTCGACCCGGGGTCCTCGACGATCGTCGCGAGCGCGCCTTCCCAGCTCAGGTCCTCACCGCCGAAGGTGAGCCGCCAGCCTTCCAGCCAACCGGTACCCGCCATCGGCGAGTGCGGGGCTCGCTCGGTCATCTGAGCGGGATCCATGTTGGACCCGTACGCGGCATACAAGGGCACGGCCACAGCCTAGCGACCACACGCTCACCCGAAAGGACGCAGCCCGCGTGTCCCCACCTAGAGTTGGGTCGCGAGCCCGGTGACGAGGAGGACGGAAGTTGACCAAGATCGTGATCATGGGCGGCGGGCCTGCAGGCTACGAGGCCGCGTTGGTCGCGGCACAGCACGGGGCCGACGTCACGGTGGTCGAGCGAGACGGGCTCGGGGGTGCCTGCGTGCTCTACGACTGCGTTCCTTCCAAGACCTTCATCGCCTCTTCCGGAGCGCGGGCAAGCCTGCACGGCTTCCGCGAGCTGGGCATCGGCGTCGCGCAGGCGGCCATCGACCTGCCGACCGTGCACGGCCGGGTGCGTGGTCTCGCGCTGGCCCAGTCCGCCGACATCCGCGCGCGCGTGCAGCGGGAGGGCGTGCGGGTCATCACCGGGACGGCTCGCTTCCGTGACGAGGAGCCCGGACTGGCCACGCACAAGGTCGGAGTCACCACCGCCGACGGCGACGAGGAGGTCCTCGACGCCGACGTCGTGCTGGTCGCCACCGGTGCCACGCCACGCGTGCTGCCCGGCGCGGTTCCCGACGGCGAGCGCATCCTCGACTGGCGGCACCTGTACGAGTTGCCCGAACTGCCCGAGCACCTTGCCGTCATCGGTTCCGGTGTCACGGGCGCGGAGTTCGCGTCCGCCTACACCGAGATGGGTGTCAAGGTCACCGTGGTGTCCAGCCGCGACCGTGTCCTGCCCCACGAGGACGCCGACGCGGCGGCGGTGCTGGAGGAGGTGTTCTCCCAGCGCGGCACCACGGTGGTCAAGCACGCCAGGGCCGACCGCGTGGACCGCACGGACAAGGGCGTGCGCGTCCACCTCACCGACGGCAGGGAGATCGAGGCCAGCCACGCGCTGATGACGGTGGGCTCGGTACCCAACACCGGTGACATCGGGCTGGAGCGCGTCGGCATCGAGCCAGGACCCGGCGGCTTCATCACCGTCGACCGCGTTTCGCGTACCAGCGCGCCAGGGGTGTACGCGGCTGGCGACTGCACCGGGGTGCTGATGCTCGCCTCGGTGGCCAGCATGCAGGGCCGGATCGCGATGTGGCATGCCCTCGGTGAAGGGGTCGCGCCGATCCGGCTGCGTACCGTGGCTGCGAACGTCTTCACGCACCCGGAGATAGCCACAGTCGGGATCAGCCAGCAGGCGATCGACACCGGTGAGGTGCCCGCGCGAACAATCATGCTGCCGCTGGCGACCAACGCCCGCGCCAAGATGGAAGGGCTGCGGCAGGGCTTCGTGAAGCTGTTCTGCAGGCCGGCCACGGGTGTCGTCGTGGGCGGGGTGGTGGTCGCGCCGACGGCCAGCGAGTTGATCCTGCCCATCGCGCTGGCCGTGCAGAACCAGTTGACGGTCGAGCATCTCGCGCTGACGTTCTCGGTGTATCCGTCGCTGTCCGGTTCGATCACCGAGGCGGGGCGGCAGCTCATGCGTCACGACGACCTGGACTGACGAATAGGTCACTCCACGGTTTTGTCGGTGCCAGGCGTGACACTCGTCACGAGTGGTTCGACGACGAAATGGAGTGCGAAATGACCGTTCGCGATACACCCTGGCCGCAGGGAACACCCTGCTGGGTCGATGTGACGGTGCCCGACCCGAGGATGGCGATGGACTTCTACGGCGCCCTGCTGTCGTGGGACTTCACCGACACCGGTGATGAGGCGGGCAACTACCTGATGTGCTCGGTCGGCGGCAAGCTGGTCGCCGGGATCGGCAGCACCCAGCCGGGGATGGAGAGCATGCCCGCCGCGTGGACCACCTACCTGGCCACCGGGGACGTCGACAAGACCGCGGCGGCGATCGGCGCCGAGGGTGGTCAGCTGCTGGTGGAACCGATGGACGTGGAATCGGCGGGCAGGCTGGCCGTCGCGGCGGACCCGACCGGCGCGGTGTTCGCGGTGTGGCAGGCGGGCGAGACCCTCGGTGTCGAGTTGGTCGACACCCCCTCCGCGCTGATCTGGAACGAGTGCATGACCCGCGACTTCGCGGCCGCGAAGGACTTCTACGGCAAGGTGTTCGGCTACGGCTTCGACGACATGTCCGGGGACGGGTTCACCTACGCGACGCTCACGGTGGGCGGGCAGACGGTGGGCGGGCTGGGGCAACTGCCCGAGGACACCCCCGCCGAGGTCCCCGCACACTGGATGGCCTACTTCGGCGTGACCGACACCGACGCGGCGGTGGCGCGGGTCGGGGAACTGGGCGGCAGCGTGCTGCGGCCGCCGCAGGACTCGCCCTACGGCAGGATGAGCGCCGTCACGGACAACCAGGGTGCGGCGTTCTCGCTGATCTCGGTGACCAGCTCGGACTGACCACGCCGCGCCGCGAGCAGCGGGTGCCACTCCCCGCCACGGCGGGAGCGGCGCCCGTGCCCGCGTGAGCCGGATGCGGCGGGTGTCAGTCCTCGGACTCGACCCAGTCGAAGGTCTTGGTCACCGCCTTCTTCCAGTTGCGGTATTCGCGTTCCCTGCGCGCCTCGTCCATCGAGGGCTCCCACCGCTTGTCCTCGGCCCAGTTGGTGCGGATGTCGTCCTCGCTCTCCCAGAAGCCGACGGCCAGGCCTGCCGCGTACGCGGACCCGAGTGCCGTGGTCTCGCTGACCTTGGGGCGGATCACCGACACGCCGAGGATGTCGGCCTGGAACTGCATGAGCAGGTCGTTGACAACCATGCCGCCGTCCACCTTCAGGGTCTTCAACGGCACACCGGAGTCGGCGTTCATGGCGTCGATCACCTCACGGGTCTGGAAGGCTGTCGCTTCCAGCACCGCCCTGGCCAGGTGGCCCTTGTTGACGTAGCGGGTCAGCCCCGCGATGACGCCGCGCGCGTCGGATCGCCAGTAGGGCGCGAACAGCCCCGAGAACGCGGGCACGAAATAGGCTCCGCCGTTGTCCTCGACGGTCCTCGCGTGCTCCTCGATCTCGGCGGCGGAACTGATCATGTTGAGGTTGTCCCGCAACCACTGCACGAGTGAGCCGGTGACCGCGATCGCGCCCTCCAGCGCGAACACGGTGTCGTTCGACCCGATCTTGTAGCAAACCGTGGTGAGCAACCCGTTCTGCGACATCACCTTGTCGGTCCCGGTGTTGAGCAGCACGAAGTTGCCGGTGCCGTAGGTGTTCTTCGCCTCGCCGGGTGACAGGCAGGCCTGGCCGAACGTCGCGGCCTGCTGGTCACCGAGGATTCCCGCGATGGGAACCCCGCCGAGGGCGCCCCGCTCGCGCACGGTGCCGTACTCCTCCGAGGACGAGCGGATGGTCGGCAGCATCGACAGTGGGATGCCCATGTCGGCGGCGATGTCGGTGTCCCAGGACAGCGTGTCCAGGTCCATCAGCAGCGTTCGTGACGCGTTGGTCGGATCGGTGACGTGGATGCCACCGTCCACCCCACCGGTCATGTTCCACAACAGCCAGGTGTCCATGTTGCCGAACAGCAGGTCACCGGCCTCGGCGCGCTGCCGTGCCCCCTCGACGTTGTCGAGGATCCACTTCACCTTCGGCCCGGAGAAGTAGGTGGCCAGCGGCAACCCGGTGGTGTCGCGGTAGCGTTCCTGCCCGCCGCCCGCCGCGCCGAGTTCGTTGACGATCCGGTCGGTACGGGTGTCCTGCCACACGATCGCGTTGTAGACCGGTTTGCCGGTCTTGCGATCCCACACCAGGGTGGTCTCGCGTTGGTTGGTGATGCCGACCGCGGCGATGTCCGCCGTGGTGAGGTCGGCCGCCGCCAGCGCGCCCGCTGCGGTCGCCCTGGTGTTGGCCCAGATCTCCTCCGCGTCGTGTTCGACCCAGCCTGCCTTCGGCAGAATCTGCTCGTGTTCGCGCTGGTCGGAAGCCACGACCTGGCCGGAGTGATCGAAGATCATCGTTCTCGTCGACGTCGTGCCCTGGTCGACGGCGGCCACGTAGGAAGCCATCTGTCTCCATCTCCCGTTTCGCTAGTCCGACGTGGACGTGGTGGTGCCGCGTTCCGCCGACTCCGGGACACGTCCCGGCGGCGGCGAGGGCTCGACCTCCGGCGCCGTCTCCTTGGCCGTGAGAACCTGACCGACGAACAGGTCGTAGATGATCACCCCGAGCACGCCGCCGAGTAATGGTCCGGCTATCGGTATCCACCAGTAGTTGCTGAACCAATCACCGCTGCCGGGGAACGCTATGTCACCCCAGCCGGCCAGCCAGGTGAAGAAGCGGGGGCCGAGGTCACGCGCCGGGTTGATGGCGTAGCCCGCGCCGGTGCCGAAGCTGAGCCCGATCGCGCCGACGACGAAGCCGATCACCCAGGGGGCGAAGTTGCTCAGCGGGGCCTGGTTGCGGTTGTCGATCAGTGCGGCGATCACCCCGACGAGTAGGGCGGTACCGACGATCTGGTCGACGAAGGGACCCCACCAGGTGCCGCCGAAGTACTCGGCGGGGAAAGTCGCGAAGATCGAGAACGTGGGTAGCGACTCCGCTCTGTCCGCGATGCCCTGCGTGTTGTTGAACGCGTTGATCGCGGGCCCGTACACGGCGTAGACCACAGCGGCTCCCGCGAAGGCGCCGAGGACCTGCGCCAGCCAGTACGGCGCCACCTTGGCCCAGGGGAACTTCCTGCGGATTGCGAACGCCAGTGTGACCGCGGGATTGATGTGCGCGCCGCTGACGCCTCCGGCGACGTAGACGCCGAACACGACGGCCAGCGCCCAGCCGAACGCGATGATCAACCAGTTACCTGCGCCGAAGTCGACAGTTTGCCGCCCCGACTCGGGCAGGCCCACCACCGCGACCGCGACACATCCCGTACCGAACATGATCAGGACAGCCGTGCCCAGGAACTCCGCCAGCATCTCGCCGCCGGTTGTGGCACGCATTCTGGAGAAGACGCTGGTTCGCTGTCCGGAGGCCCTTTCACTCACGCCTACACCTCCATGTGTGGCTTGGCACCCGTCACCCCTGCGTCGGGGCACGCGCCCCTGGCGAGGTCCGCGATACGCCAGGCGACACAGACTTGCCGACCTGTGCGGGCCTAAACCTCCTCCAGCGACGTGAAGTACTAACAGTACAGATCAACATCGTGTTGTCGAGTCCCATTCGCGAGCCTTCGAAGTACCGCCGACCGGCGCTGGACATGCCATGCTGAACGTGGGGTTGCCATGCCCCACGCCCCGAAACGTGGCGAGGAGGAACGTGTGACCGTGTCATTGGGGCCCGCCAACCGCGCTGAGTCGTGGGAGCGGCTGGGCAGGGAGGACTTCGACCTCGTCGTCATCGGCGGGGGTGTCGTCGGTGCGGGGACAGCGCTCGACGCGGCCACCAGGGGGCTGCGCGTCGCGCTCGTCGAGGCCCGGGATCTGGCGTCCGGTACTTCGAGTCGATCCAGCAAGATGTTCCACGGCGGGTTGCGTTACCTGGAACAACTGGAGTTCGGCCTGGTACGCGAGGCGCTGCGGGAACGGGAGTTGATGTTGACCCGGCTGGCCCCGCACCTGGTGAAGCCGGTGAGCTTCCTGTACCCGTTGCGGCACCGACTGTGGGAGCGGCCCTACACCGCGGCCGGGCTGCTGCTCTACGACACGATGGGTGGCGCCCGTTCGGTGCCGGGCCAGAAGCACTTCACCAAGGCCGGAGCGCTGCGGATGGTTCCCGCGCTCAAACGCGACGCCCTGATCGGCGGCATCCGCTACTACGACGGCCAGGCCGACGACGCCAGGCACACGATGACCGTCGCGAGAACGGCCGCGCACTACGGCGCCGTGGTGCGCACGTCCACTCAGGTGGTGGATTTCCTGCGGGAAGCCGACCGGGTGTCCGGCGTGAGGGTCCGAGATGTCGAGACCGGTGCGGAGACCGAGGTGAACGCGGGTGTCGTCGTCAACTGCACCGGGGTGTGGACCGACGAACTGCAGCGGCTTTCCGGCAGCCGCGGTCGGTACCGCGTGCGGGCGAGCAAGGGTGTGCACATCGTGGTACCGCGTGATCGCATCGTGTCCGAAACAGGTCTGATCCTGCGCACCGAGAAGTCGGTGCTGTTCGTCATCCCGTGGCGAAACCACTGGATTCTCGGCACCACCGACACCGACTGGCACCTCGACCTGGCCCACCCCGCCGCGACCAGGTCGGACATCGACTACATCCTGGACCACGTCAACGAGGTGCTGGCCACGCCACTGACCCACGACGACATCGAAGGTGTCTACGCGGGACTGCGGCCGCTGCTCGCGGGGGAGAGCGAGGAGACCTCCAAGCTGTCGCGTGAGCACGCGGTGGCCAGGGTGGCGCCGGGTCTGGTGGCGATCGCGGGAGGCAAGTACACCACCTACCGGGTGATGGCTGCCGACGCCGTGGACGCCGCCTCGGTGGACCTGCCGGGCCGCGTTCGCGGCTCCATCACCGACAAGGTGCCGTTGCTGGGAGCCGACGGGTACCACGCCCTGGTGAACCAGGCGGACCACCTCGCCGCGGCCCACGGGCTGCACCCCTACCGAGTCCGGCATCTGCTCGATCGCTACGGCTCACTGGTCAGCGAGGTGCTCTCGCTGGCGCAGGGGCGGCACGACCTGCTGCGTCCCCTCGACGCCGCGCCGGACTACCTGCGCGTCGAGGCGATGTACGCCGCCAGCCACGAGGGTGCGCTGCATCTGGAGGACGTGCTCGCCCGCAGGACCCGCATCTCGATCGAGTACCCGCACCGCGGCGTGGACTGCGCGGAGCAGGTCGCCGAGCTCGTGTCCGAGGTGCTGGGCTGGACGCAGGAAACCATGGCGAAGGAAGTGGAGCTGTATCGCGAGCGAGTGCGGGCCGAGCGGGAGTCACAGAGCCAGTCCGACGACGAGGCGGCGGACGCGCGGCGGGTGGCCGCGCCGGAGGCACGTGGCAACCTCATCGAGCCGGTGAGCTGAGAACCCGTCCGCGGTACGGCAGGCCCGGGCTACGGCTGGCCTGGTTGCGGCAGTCCGAGCAGGGCGTAGGCCCTCGTGACGGCGGCGAGCCCTTCCTCGGCGACCCGCTGAGCCAGTTCGAAGTCCTGCCGCGACCTCGCCGAGGCGAGCAGGGCGCCCGCGCTGTGCCAGCGCTCGCGTGCCGAGCGAAGCAGGGCAGCCGCCTCGGGGTCCGCGACCGGGTCCGGCACCTCGACGTGGTGACCGAGCAGGTGATACCGCGACCGCGCCGCGATCGCCGCACTGCCGGGATGTGGCTGCCTGCGCAGCACCACGGGTAGCACCGCGCCCGCGACCAGTACGACGCCCGCGAGGGTGAGCCACAGCCACGTCACAGCAGCTGCCTTTCCAGCGTGGTGATCCGCGACTCCAGCTCCGCCAGTCGCGGACCGTCTCCCGCCTCGCGGAACTCGTGCAGGATGAGCACGTACTCCTTGGCGTGTTCCGCATCGGCAGGCCCGTCCGGGTGCAACACGCGGTCGGCGAGGCGGTTCAGCCGCGCGTCCACGGCGGTGCGGCGGCGAGCGGCGGCACCACGGGCGCCCAGCCTGTCACGCAGTGCCAGCGCGGACCCACGCAGCAGCAGGAACAGCACCACCGGCGCCGACACCATCGCCGCGCCCGCGAGCAGCAACCGGCCGACGTCGGTGACGTCGTCCACGGGTCCCCGCCGTGGGATCTCGCCGTATGCCTGCGCGGCATCGGCGTCGAAGGCGAGGGCGTACTCCTCGATCTCCGGGGTGAGGTCGGTGTCGGTGACGCGATACTGCCAGGAGGCCTCCGCCTTGAGGATGACTCCGAAGGAGAAGTCCTCGGCGGAGTCGTCGCCGCGCGTGGGTTCGGGGAAGCCGGGTCCGTCGCAGTAGGTACTGGCGTACTCGCCTTCGTCGGCGGAGAAGACGATGACCAGGTTCGTCGGCACCAGCGTTGCGATGTCGTCGCACAGCGCCCGGCTCGGGTCCTCCTCAGCTGCGTAGTCGAGCAGTGGTTCGTCGTCGAAGATCGCGACGACGATGGCCCGATCGCCGATCACCTCGCGGGCCCGCACCGGGTCGACAAGGCCGGGTGCGCCCGGCGCGACGTAGACGGAGCTGTCGCGAAGGTTCTGGGCCGCTTCGCGGGCCCGCTCGCCCGGCAGTTGCCACGGCTTGAACACGATCAAGAACCCCACGACGCCGAGCAGCGCCGCATAGCCCCATGCGGGTATCCGCTTCGTCACGAACCCCGCTCCTCCCGCAGCAGCCGCTGCCCCTGTGCCGCGATGTCGCGGACCTCAGCCATGGCAGCGGGCGTGTGTGCCTGCTCGAACAGGGTGGTGGCGGTGGCATGCCGCTCGGCCGCCGCGGCATCGCGACCGCCGTCGCCGTCGAGCAGCCGCCTGCCGAGTTCGGCGATCTCGGCGAACGCCTCGGCGCCTGCCTCGCGTAGTGCCTCCCGGTCGGCCCTGGCCCGCCGCGCCCGCCGCAGCAGCGTCCGCAGCAGCGCGGTCCCGCCGATCACCACGGCCGACCCGCCGACGAGCCACGGTGCGAGCGCCCCGATGAGCTGGCGCGACGTTCGCGGTGGCGGGCGACCGAACGGATGCTCGGTCAACAGTTGGTCGGCGCGCAGCAGCACCGTGCCGATCCGGTCGGTCATCGTGATGCCCTGCTCGAAGCTGCCACCCTCGTAGCGGCCGTAGGCGTAGTCGCGGGCGGAGACCAGCTCGTCGTGGTGGGCACCGGCCACCTCGAGCCAGCCGCCGTGGGCCACCAGCACGACCTCGCCGGGGAACCGCCTCGCCAACGGCCGCGCGTAGTGCGCCATCGGCCCGTTCGGGTCGGCGACCGGTAACGCCGCCACCCGTACCCGCAGGCCGGTGCGTTCCCGGATTCGCTCGACCGACAGCTCGACCGGGTCGTCACGACCCGGGGCGTTGTAGACGGGTTCCTCGCGCAGCTGCCGTTCCAGTTCGGTGAGCTGTCGCGGTGTCGCAGGCACGACCGGCGCCGCGGGACGGTTCGGCGACCCGCTTGCGGTCTGCACGCCCTTGGCGTGGCGGATCACCAACCACAGCAGATCGGTGACGTCGTAGCGTGCGGTCACCCTTCGCAGCTCGGCCAGGTCGCTCGGGCTCGCGGCGACCCCCTCGCTGGAGGAGACGTGCAACCCCTCCACCCGGACCCACTTGTTGCCTGTCCGCTCGCTCCACCGCATGAGCTGGTCGTACACCTGGTCGAAGTGCTCGTCGTGGCTGGCGTAGTTGCCGCCCTCTCCCATCGGCCCTGTGAAGGGCGCGATCAGTACCCGGATGTCCGGCGTCAGCTCCCGCCGGATGAGTTCGGTGTCGAAGTAGGCCACAGCGCCCGGTGCCCGGTAGATCTGCTGGGTCTCGAAGGCCCGCAGCGCCGCGGCGACGTCGAGTTTCGGTGGCAGCGGTTCCTCGGCGGCCGCGCGGCCCGCGGGCATCGGGCTGATACCGAGCAGCGTGAACACGGTCGCGAGCAGCACCAGCAGCGGTGCGGCCCTGCTCACGCGTCGCCGTCCGAGGCCAGCCGCCAGCGCTGTTCGGAGCCCGCAGCGTCGACGAGTGTGAAGCCGCACTTCCTCGCGACCGCTTCCGATGGGTGATTGGCGGCATCGTGGCGGTAGTCGACGTGGCGAAGACCGAGCGCTCCGAACCCGAACCGCAACGCCGCGGCCAGCGCGGTGGCGGCGATGCCTCGTCCGCGTTCGGCAGGGTGCACCCACACTGCCGCCTCCGCTGTGCCCGCGTCGAGGTCCAGCCGCTTCAGTCCCACCTCACCGAGTAGTTCGCCGGTGGTGGGCTCGGCGACGGCCCAGGAACAGCGCTCGTCGCGTATCCACTCGCGCGCGCGGCCCTCGACGTAGGCGGTGGCCGCCTCGACCGTGCTGACGACGTAGTGAGGGACGAATCGACGGTGAACCGGGTCGGCGAAGGCGGCAAGCAGCCGTGGCCGATCGTCCAGCAGTTCGTCCGCTCGCAGACTGCGCAGGTAGTAGGTCCCCGCATTGATCTCGACCGGCTCCACACGGTGATCTTATGGCCCTCGACGCCGGTTGGAGGCCAAAGACCCTGCCAGCAGCGCGACCACGGCAGGTAACAGGAACACGAACACCATGCCCCTCGCGACGGTGAAGAACAGCACGAGGGCCACGATGGCCGCGATCGGGACGGCGCTCGCCGCTACCCGCTGCTGCCAGGGCTGCGGCGGGTTGCCTCGCTGCTGCGGTTGCCCCAGCGTGCGAACGGTGCGAAGCACACTCGGCCGCGGCTCCGGCAGGTCGGAGAAGATGGGCTCCAACTCCCCGCGCAGCTTGGCTGCACTCACCTGGCCCGACCGCTGCTCGAACTCGACCAGGTCCAGCCGCCCGCTGCGGACGTGCTCGGAAAGCGCGTCCAACGCTTCTTGCCGCTCAGCGTCACTGAGCCGGTACTCCGGTCGATCGACGGCCACGTCTCGATGGTAGGTCGGGTGGATCAGTGGCTGCCACGAAGCCCGGCGGCCGTCCGATCGCCCCAGTCCTTGATGCCCCAGTCCTTCATGCCTCAGTCCTTGATCTCGGCCAGCACGGCGCCCTGGCTGACGGCGGAGCCGACCTCGACGGACAGTCCGGTGACCGTGCCCGACTTGTGCGCGGTGACCGGGTTCTCCATCTTCATGGCTTCCAGCACCACGATCAGTTCGCCCGCCTCGACCTGCTGACCGTCGGTGACCGCCAGCTTGACGATCGTGCCCTGCATGGGGGCGGTGACCGCGTCCCCACTGACGGCCGCCTTCGCGCCGCTGCCACGCTTTCGCGGTTTGGCCTTGCCCGCCGCTGCGGTGCCGCCACCGCCGAGCGCCAGGTCGCCGGGCAGGGACACCTCCAGCCTGCGGCCTGCCACCTCCACCACGACGTTGTGGCGCGGTGCGGCTTCCGCTTCGGCTTCCGCTGCGCCGGTGAACGGTTCGATGGTGTTGTCGAACTCGGTCTCGATCCAGCGGGTGTGCACCGAGAAGCCGGTGCCGTCGCCGACGAAAGCCTCGTCGCGCAGAACCGCCCGGTGGAACGGCAGGACGGTCGCCAAGCCCTCAGCGACCATCTCGTCCAGCGCACGGCGGGCGCGCTCGATGGCCTGGGTGCGGTCGGCCCCGGTGACGATCACCTTGGCGAGCATGGAGTCGAACTGCCCGCCGATCACGCTGCCGGTCTCCACCCCGGAGTCGACACGCACGCCAGGCCCTTCGGGGAAGACCAGGCGGGTGACCGTCCCCGGTGCGGGCAGGAAGTTGCGGCCCGCGTCCTCGCCGTTGATGCGGAACTCGATCGAGTGACCACGCGGCTCGGGGTCCTCGGTGAACGGCAGCGTGCCGCCCTCTGCGATCCGGAACTGCTCACGCACGAGGTCGATGCCGGTGGTCTCCTCCGAGACCGGGTGCTCGACCTGGAGGCGGGTGTTCACCTCGAGGAAGGAGATCGTGCCGTCGACACCGACCAGGTACTCGACCGTGCCTGCGCCGTAGTAGCCGGCTTCCTTGCAGATGGCCTTCGCCGAGGAGTGGATGATCTCGCGCTGTTCGGCGGTGAGGAACGGGGCGGGTGCCTCCTCGACCAGTTTCTGATGGCGGCGTTGCAGCGAGCAGTCCCTGGTGCCCACGACAACCACGTTGCCGTGCTTGTCCGCGAGCACCTGCGCCTCGACGTGGCGGGGCCGATCCAGGTAGCGCTCGACGAAGCATTCGCCACGGCCGAACGCGGCCACGGCCTCGCGGGTGGCCGAATCGAACAGCTCGGGGATCTCCTCCATGCTGCGGGCGACCTTCAGGCCCCGGCCACCGCCACCGAACGCGGCCTTGATGGCCACGGGCAGGCCGTGCTCCTCGGCGAACGCGACCACCTCGTCGGCGCCCGCCACCGGGTCCTTCGTGCCAGGCACGAGCGGCGCGCCCGCCTTCAACCCGATGTGCCGCGCGGTGACCTTGTCCCCCAGGTCGCGGATGGCTTGCGGGCTCGGTCCGATCCAGGTGAGTCCCGCGTCAATCACCGCCTGCGCGAAGTCGGCGTTCTCGGAGAGGAAGCCGTAGCCGGGGTGCACGGCGTCGGCGCCGGACCGCTTCGCGGCGTCGAGCAGTTTGTCGAACACCAGGTAGCTCTCGGCCGCCGTGGTACCGCCCAGCGCGAAGGCCTCGTCGGCCATGCGAACGTGTGGTGCGTCCCTGTCGGGGTCGGCGTACACGGCCACGCTGGCCAGCCCCGCGTCCTTGGCCGCTCTGATCACCCTGACGGCGATCTCACCGCGGTTGGCGACGAGCACCTTCGTGACGCTCGCTGGTTCGGGCACGCTTACCTCCCTGTTAGCTGCTCACGCGAGAGTTTACGGACTCCGTTGCCGTGGCAGACGAGACGAGGCTCACGCGACGTGCGGGTGATGCCGGGTGGCGCCGTAGCTGAACGCCCGCGATCACCTCGCCTACCCTCGGGCGCGAACGCGCAGCACACGCTGAGGGAGGCCGATCAGGTGGCGGGAACGCCGGCGCCGCGCGCCGTCGTGCTCACGACGGCGCTGTCGTTCGCCGTGGCCGTGTGCGCGTTGGTGACGGCTGCGGTGCTGCGAACCGGGGACTCCGCGCCCGCGAGCGCGGGCGGCGCGGTGAACACGGCGGCGGAGTCCCGCTCCGGCTGCGGCGGCGAACCGTGCCGCGTGCTCGCGTCGGCCACGGTCAACGGCATGCCGGTGGAGTTGCTGGCCGACAGCCGCGGCGGCACGGGAAGGCTGCGGGCAGGTGGGCCGTCGTCGGGTACCACCGCGGAGACCACGATCACCGGCATGGGCGTGCGGCTCAACCACGACTCGCTGCGCTGCGTCGAGATCGCCACCCCGGTCTGCCTCGTACGCGGGCCGCACGACGGCGGGATGGCGGGCGAGTTGCACATCTGGCGTGGTGACGGTTGGGCTTCGGCAGAGCGGCCGTACTTCTCCGACGCGGGCAGCATCACGCTCGACGACGCGGCAGCCGATGCCGCGCCTGAGGTGATCGTGGTGCGGCACGAGTGCGGCCGCGCTGACGACGTCTCGCAGTGCAGGCGCGCGCCGGTGCTCGCCGAGGTCTACGACCTGCGTGGCCGACTCGTCGGCTGCACGGCCGGGTTCGACTCGCCAGGCCAGTTGCGCGGCTGGCCGGAGGTGGATCTCGCTGCCGACGAGGTGGGTTCCTGCTCGTAGCGGCTCACTCCTGGCCACCTCGCCACAGGTCCACGACGCTCACCCCCACCTCCGCGAGGAGGCGCCTCGTCAGCGGCAGGCTGATCCCGATCACGCTGGAGGGGTCGCCGTCGACACCTTCGACGAACCAGCCGCCCAGGCCGTCGAGAGTGAACGCACCCGCGACGGCCAGCGGCTCACCCGTCCGCAGGTAGGCGTCGAGTTCCGCCTCGGTGGGGGAGGCGAACCGCACGGTCGTCGACCGGGTCGCGCTCGCGACGGCGACGGGCTCCCCGCCGCTGACCCGCACCACTGCGTGCCCGGTGAGCAACTCCCCGGTGCCGCCTGCCATGGCCGCCCAGCGTGCGCGGGCCACCTCAACGGTCGCGGGCTTGCCCACCACCTCGCCGCCGATCGCGAGCATCGAGTCGCAGCCGACCACGACGGCGTCCTCGGCGTCCTCGGCACCCTCGTCCTCCGGCGCCTGCGGCCCGTGCGTGATGGTCGCGATGTCGCAGGAGCGCGCCACGGCTTCGGCCTTCGCCATGGCGAGCGCGGTGACCAGTTCGGACGGTGAAGGGTCGGGTAGGCGGGAGGCGACGGTCTCCTCGTCGACGCCGGAAACGATCACACTCGGTTCGATGCCCGCCGCGCGCAGCACCGCGAGGCGAGCAGGGGAGGCCGAGGCCAGTACGAAACGCACGCGGCAAAGGCTAGGTGATCGCAACCCGCGCGCACCGCAGGCTCAGCGAAGCAGCCCGGAGGCACGCCAGGCGCCGTGCCCAGGCCGCAGCGGCGTGCGCAGCCGCGCCGCGGGGTCTGCCCACAGCGAGCGGCGTGCGGGCTTGGCCTCCTGCTCACCCGAGGCGGCCGCGGCGGCGATGACAGCGGTGAGCGCGGCCACCTCCGCGTCGTCGGGATTGCCGCGCACGACGCGCAGCAGTGGCCCGGAACGCTCCGGTTGTTCAGACATGGCGGCTTCTCCAGACATGGCGGCTTCTCCAGACATGGCAGCGGCCTTTCGCCGTCACAGGGGGATGTTGCCGTGCTTCTTCGGCGGCAGCGTCTCGCGCTTGTCCGCGAGCATCCGCAGCGCCCTGGTCACGTAGCCACGGGTGTGCGAGGGCGGGATCACGCCGTCGACATAGCCCCGCTCCGCGGCGACGTAGGGATTGCACAGCGTGTCCTCGTACTCCTGGATCAGCCGGGCCCGCAGTTGCTCCACGTCCTCGCCCGCTTCGGCCGCGTTGGCGATGGTCTTGCGGTGCACGATGTTGGCGGCACCCTGAGCGCCCATCACGGCGATCTGGGCGGTCGGCCACGCGACGTTGACGTCCGCGCCGAGATGCTTGGAACCCATCACGTCGTAGGCGCCGCCGTAGGCCTTGCGTGTGATGACGGTGACCAGCGGTACCGTCGCCTCCGCGTAGGCGTAGATCAGCTTCGCGCCACGCCGGATGATGCCGTTCCACTCCTGGTCGGTGCCGGGCAGGAAGCCCGGAACGTCCACGAAGGTCAGCACGGGCACGTTGAACGCGTCGCAGGTACGCACGAACCGGGCGGCCTTCTCCGAGGCGTCGATGTCGAGGCAGCCTGCGAACTGGGTCGGTTGGTTGGCCACGATGCCGACGCTGTGGCCGTCGACGCGGCCGAACCCGACCAGCACGTTGGGCGCGAACAGTTCGTGCACCTCGAGGAACTCGCCCTCGTCCACGACCCGCTTGATCACCTCGTGCATGTCGTAGGGCTGGTTCGGCGAGTCGGGGACCAGCGTGTCCAGTTCCAGGTCGGTCTCGGTGACATCGTCCGGGATGGACTCGCCCGTCGGCTCGGGAGAGTCGAACACCGGCGGTTCGCAGAGATTGTTGGCGGGCAGGAAGGAAAGCAACTCCTTGACGTAGGAGATGGCGTCCTCCTCGTCGCCCGCGAGGTAGTGCGCGTTGCCGGACTTGGTGTTGTGGGTGCGGCCACCACCGAGGTCCTCGAAGGTCACCTCCTCGCCCGTCACCGTCTTGATGACGTCGGGTCCGGTGATGAACATCTGGGAGGTCTGGTCCACCATCACCACGAAGTCGGTGAGCGCGGGTGAGTACACGTGCCCTCCCGCGTTGGCGCCCATGATGAGCGAGATCTGCGGGACGACACCGGAGGCCTGGGTGTTGCGGCGGAAGATCTCGCCGTACAGGCCGAGCGAGACGACACCTTCCTGGATGCGCGCGCCGCCGCCCTCGTTGATGCCGATGATCGGCCTGCCCGTCTTGATCGCCAGGTCCATCACCTTGACGATCTTCTCGCCGTACACCTCGCCGAGTGAGCCGCCGAACACGGTGACGTCCTGGCTGAACACGCACACCGGCCTGCCGTCGACGGTGCCGTACCCGGTGACCACACCGTCGCCGTAGGGACGGTTGGCGTCCTGCCCGAAGTTGGTGGATCGGTGCCTGGCCAGCGCGTCGAGTTCGACGAAGGAACCGGGGTCGAGCAGCAGGTCGATGCGCTCACGTGCGGTCTTCTTGCCCCTGGCGTGCTGGCGCTCCACCGCGCGCGCCGACCCGGCGTGCACCGCCTCGTCGTAGCGCAGGTAGAGGTCGGCGAGCTTACCGGCCGTGGTGTGGATGTCCGGCTCTTCTGCGGGGGGCGTGCCGATCGGCTCCGTCGCGCTGCTCATGAAACAGCAGCTTAACGACCCTCAGCCGACCGCAGGGGTGTGCCACGTCATAGGGCCCGTCAGGGTCATAGGCTGGGCAGTATGAAGCGCATCGACGCCGCGCGACTACGTTCCGCGCTGCTGCGGCCCGTCGGTCCCTACGCCGCCATCGACGTGGTCGCCAGCACCGGCTCCACCAACGCCGATCTTCGAGATGCGGTGGTGGAGGGCGCGGACGACCGCACGGTGCTCATCGCAGAGGAGCAGACCGCGGGCGCGGGCCGAAGGGGCCGAACCTGGGTCTCCCCGCCCGGCGCGGGGGTGTATCTGAGCGTGCTGCTGCGGCCGGGCGAGGTGCCGCTGCCCGCGCTCGGCTCGCTGGCGGCCGTCGCGGGGCTCGCCCTCGTCGACACCGCGCGGGAGCTGGGTGTCGACGCGGTGCTCAAGTGGCCCAACGACATGCTGGCCGGGGCAGAGCCCGCCAAGTGCGCCGGTGTGCTGGCCGAGGCGGTGGCCTGCGACGAGCAGGCCGTCGTGCTCGGCATCGGGGTGAACGTGTCGCCGATGCGCGAGCCGGTGCGGCCGGGGCCGGGCGCGCTGCGCGCGACCTCGCTCGCCGAGGAGGGCGCATCCACCTCCGACCGCACCGAGGTGGCCCGGCTGCTGCTGGGCCACCTGCACGAACGCGAACAGCGTTGGCGGGCCGCCTGCGGCGATCTGCGGGCAGCCGGGCTGCTTGAGGAGTACCGGTCGCGCTGCGCGACGCTGGGGATGCAGGTGAAGGTCCTCGTGGCGGGTGGCTCGGCCAAGATCGGCGAGGCGCTCGACGTGGACTCCGACGCGGCACTCATCGTCCGGACCGCAGACGGGCAGCGCCACACGATCTTCGCAGGTGATGTCGTCCATCTACGGCCGAGCCACGCCTGAACCCGGCGACGACGCGGTACGGTGACTGCCACGCCGAACATGAGCCCTCGGGGGTGTCGAAGGTGCCTTATCCAGACGATTTGCTCAGTGAGGGTGAGCACGTCGTAACGCACAAGCATCCGCACTTCAAGATGTTGATCCTGCCGGTGCTGGTGCTGGCGGGAACGCTGGGAGCCGGGGTGTGGCTCGCGCTGTGGGCCCGCGGTCTGGACGCGCCGTGGGACATGGTCACGCTCATCGCGGTCGGTGCGGTGGCTGTGTTGCTGGTGGTGTGGTTGTTCCTCGTGCCGTTCGTGCGCTGGCGCACCACGCACTTCATCGTCACCACCGACCGTGTGATCGCGCGCGAGGGCGTTGTCAAGCGCACCGGCATCGACATTCCCATGGCCAGGATCAACAGCGTTCGTTTCGAGCACGGGCTCGTCGATCGGGTTTTCGGCTGCGGCACCCTGATCATCGAATCCGCCTCGGAGGAGCCGCTGACCTTCGACGACATTCCCGGTGTCGAGAAGGTGCACACGATGATCTACCGGCAGGTCAACGACAACCCCTACGACGACTTCGACGCGGGCACCGGTAGGCAGGAGCGTCATGGGCACGCGTGAGCTCGGGTTGCCCGAGCGGGTCGGACCGCTACCGGGCATGCCCCCTCGGGTCACCATCTGGGAGGTCGGGCCTCGGGACGGCCTGCAGAACGAGGCAACCACCGTGCCCGTCGAGGTGAAGCTGGAGTTCCTCGATCGGCTCGCCGCCGCGGGACTCACGACACTGGAGGCCACGAGCTTCGTCCATCCGAAATGGGTTCCGCAGCTGGCCGACGCCGAGGAACTGCTCGAGCGGCTGCGGCCGGTGGCCGGGGTCCGCTATCCGGTGCTGGTGCCCAACGAGCGGGGACTGGACCGTGCGCTCGCCGCGGGCGTGCGCCACATCGCGGTGTTCGCCAGCGCCACGCAGGCCTTTGCCGAGCGCAACCTCAATCGCGGCTTCGACGAGCAGTTCGCGATGTTCGAGCCGGTCGTGTCGCGGGCGAGACGCGAGGGCGTCGAGGTGCGCGGCTACCTGTCGATGTGTTTCGGCGACCCGTGGGAGGGCGTGGTCGATCCCGCGCAGGTGGTTCGTGCGGGCCGGAACCTGCTCGACCTCGGCTGCACGCAACTGTCGCTCGGCGACACCATCGGCGTCGCGACCCCCGCCGGGGTCGAACGGTTGGTCACGGCTTTCACCTCGGCGGGAACCGCCGTCGCCGAACTCGCCGTGCACTTTCACGACACCTACGGTCAGGCGCTGGCCAACACCCTCGCGGCGCTGCGACTCGGTGTGTCTACTGTGGATTCCTCGGCGGGTGGGTTGGGAGGCTGCCCCTACGCGGAGTCGGCCACGGGCAACCTCGCCACCGAAGACCTGGTGTGGTTGCTCGACGGGCTCGGGATCGACCACGGTGTCGAGCTGGACGCGCTCGTCGCGACCAGCACGTGGCTGGCACAGCGGCTCGGCAGGCCGAGTCCGTCACGGGTGGTGCGAGCGCTCGGCGGTTGAGGCGGGTTCATGCGCTTCGCGGGGAGCCGACGGCTCACTCCTCGGCAAGGACGCTTTCGTCCACCAGACCGCGCAGCCGCTCATTGGCCTGCTCGAGCACCGCGATCGTGATGTCGCGCTGCTGCGCGCTCACCCCTCCCATTGCCTGCTCGGCGAGTTCGGACCACGCGCGTTCGATGCTCGGGATCAGCTTGTGCCCGGCCGCCGTGACCACGATGCGTACCTGCCGCCGATCCGTCGCCACCGGTTCACGGCGAAACCACCCGCCGCTCTCCAGCCGAGCGAGGCTGCGGGTCGCGGTCGGCGGTTCGATACCCACCCGTGCCGCCAGTTCCGAGACCGTCATGCCTTCTGGCTGCTGGGCCAGCAGCCACAGCAGCACGTCCTGCCCCGGGTGCAGGCCGAGTTCCGCGAGTTTGCGCGCCTTCGCGGCGCGGTAAAGCTTGCTCGTCTTGTTCAGCGCCCGGTTGATGCGCATTGAATCGCTTGCGTCCACGGCCGCCATCCTATAGTTGTATAGTCGGCTAATAGATGTCCGGCTAACTATCAGGCGGGGGAGCAATGGATCTCGGGATCGACGGTCGAGTGGTGCTGGTCACCGGGGCGTCCGGCGCCATCGGCGGCGCCGTTTCGAAGACGTTCGCGGCCGAGGGCGCGAGGGTGGCCGCGGGCTGGCACGGCAACGAGGCGGGGGCGCGCAGCCTGATCGACTCGATCACACAGTCAGGCGGCAAGGCCATGGCGGTACGGATCGACCAGCGCGACCAGGAGTCGGTAGCGGCCGCGGTAGGCCAGGTGGAACGCGAGTTCGGCGAGGTCGCGATCCTGGTCGCGAACGCGGTTTCCTGGCCGACGACGATGACCGACACCTGGGAGAGCCTGACCGACGGCCTCACCGCGAACGCGGCAGGGACGATGGCCGTGATCGAGGCCGTGCTTCCCGGCATGCGGCAGGCGGGCTGGGGCAGGGTGGTGCTGATCTCGACCGACATCGTCGAGCAGCCGATGGCCGCGGGGGTGGCCTACCCCGCCGCCAAGGGCGCGCTGGAGACGGCCACCAAGGTGCTGGCGGTCAGGGAAGCCCGGCACGGCATTCTCACCAACGTCGTGCGACCGGGCTTCACCCTGACCGAGCGGGCGCTGACCACCCCCGGATTCGGGCAGGAGGCTGTCGACGCCGAGGCGGCGAAGACGCCGACGCGCCGCATCTGCACGCCGCGAGACGTCGCCTCAGCGGTCGCGTATTTCGGTTCGGCCGCGAACGGGCACGCCAACGGCGAGGTCCTCTCCGTGGCGGGCGGTCGGCACCTGACGCGCTGAAGACGTGATGCGTGGTGTCGGCTGACGATCGCCGGGCCGGCACGGTCGGCATCGTGCGGCTCACCCGTGCCGACCGGACCTTCGTCATCACCCCGGCTGTACTCGTGGCGCTGGCGTCGGGGAAGTCGCCACCGGCTATCACTGGCTCAGCTCCACGCGGCGCGAGGTGAAGGACCGGCGAGACCTGCTTACCCTCACCGCCTTTGCCGCCATCGGAAATCGACAGGCTCCAGGCGCGCCCGGCGCGGCGCGCATGGAGGAGGGCGCCACCGCGGCAGGCTGTGAATTCAGCTTCGGCGTTCGCTACCGCACCCGGACCGGAAGTCGGCGACGGGCGGCTGATCCACTACGAGATGCACCGCGTCGAGGACGGCAACCGTTTCGAAGCCATCGCCGGGTGTGTTGCCACCGCCGTCGCGGACCTGCGACGCCGTAGGGCAGGCGCAGACACCGGCGATCGCCTACGCCACCGGCAACAGCGATCCGGCGCTCGGGCTCTACCGCGATCTCGGTGAGCTCGTCGGCAGTGTCTCCTGGCATCCGCGCCACGTCGACTCCCGGCTGCTACGGCACGTCATGGACCACACTCACCCTCCGGCGGAGGGCAGCTGCTGAAGTTGTCGCGCCCGCCTGGCTACCGCACCGATCGCCTCCCGACCTTGCCGCGGGGCGGACCGCAGACCCGCGGCGGCCGCATCACGTGATCACAACGACTGCGGTTGCGAACGGAACCGAGGGGGAAGAAGCTGCGTCAAAGACCATCGCCGACTGCTGTACACGACCTTCGGACGTCGGGAGAGCGCCGTGACCGAGTATCGCGCGCAGGTGGACGAGTTGCTCGCCGACTATCACCGCAGCAGGGAGCAACTGAGCACGGTGCAACGTGACCTCGCCGCGGTCACCGCCTCGGTGAGCAGCGACGACGGGCTCGTCACAGCGGTCGTGGGTGCTCGTGGCGCGCTGACAGACCTGCTGATCGCCGACGACGCCTACGACCGGTACCGCCCCGCGGAGTTGGCGGCACAGATCGTGCGGCTGGCGGGGGAGGCGACAGTCAGGGCGTTCTCCCGCGCGGCGGATGTACTCGCCCCCGCGCTGCCTTCGGGCACCGACCCGCAGGCGCTGCTACTCGGTACGGCCGATCTCACCGAGGACGACATCGCCGAGGACGGCCCGCAGGAAGAGGACGAGGCCAGTTTCGAGGATCAGAACTGGCTCGACGACGGCGAATGGTCGGGATCGCGATGAACGGTGGTGCGGCGGGTTTCGGGGTCGATCCTCAGCGGCTGCTGTCGCACGCGGCCGAGCTGGACGCGCTGTCGGAAAGGGCACGCCTGCTGGTGGCCGAACTGCGCGACGCGCTGAGCGAGTCGGGGCAGCCGTGGGGGGCTGACGAGGTCGGGCGCAGCTTCTCCCTGGCTCACGCCGGGCCCGCCGACGAGGTGCTGCGCTCGCTCGAGGCGTTGCCAGGCAGGCTCGGTGACGTCGCGGCGAGCTTCTCCCAAGCCGCTTCGGCCTACCGGGGCGCCGACGAGGAAGCGGCGGACGGCATCGGTGGCATCGGGTCGGTCGGCTAGGGAGCGAGCATGGGTATCGAACTACCCCCGGAACTCGCGGACATCGCCGCCGAGACGGGTACCGCGTGGCCGCAGGCGGACGAGGAGGCCATGCGTGGGCAGGCCGCGGCATGGCGACGGGCGGCGCACGACCTCACAGCGCTGGCCGGTGAGGCCGACTCGGCGGCGGGAAACGCGCTCGACGCGATGTCAGGGCCTGCCGAGGAAGCGGCCCGCCGCAGCTGGTCCGCCGTGGTGTCGGCCGAAAGCGGCGGCATGACGCAGGCTGCGACGGGTGCCAACCACGCCGCCGATCGCCTCGAGCACGCCGCTGAGCAGGTGGGCAAGGCCAAGGCGGACATCGTGCGGCAGCTGGTGGCCGCGGCGAAAAACCGTGACGCGGCGCTGGCGGCCGCGCAGGCCGGGCATCCGGGTGCACTGGCGGCGCTCGACACCACCCTGCGCGGCACGGCCGTCAACCTCGGTGCCGTCACCACCGGTCTCGCCGACGCGGTGGGACCGGGCGGGGGTGAACCGCTCGGCGCCGCCACCGAACTCGTGGCGCCCAACCCCGGCGCGCACACCGCGGGCGGCCAGTCGGGACTGCTGGCCGCCGCGACCGGACTGCCAGCCGACGTGGTCGAGGAGGCACTCGGCCCGCCGGAGGGGCAGCGTGCCTCAGGCACTGTCGAGGTGGAGCAACCGCTTACGGTGGGCGAGCTGGAGGATTCGGCGCGCTCCCTCGACCTCGCCGAGCCGGTCGCGGTTGCCGAGAGTGCGGTTGCCGAGAGCATCGAACCGGGGCAGCCGCCGCCGGAGTCGGACCCGCTGCCGCACGTGTGGCGTGGCAGGGAGGCGCTCGACGGGCCCGCTGCTGGGTCCGCTACCGGGCCCGACGACACCGGCCCCATCGCCATCACGCACGCGAGGACGCCACCGAGCGGGCAGCCCGCCGTGGCTGCCGGATTCGCCGAGGCGCCGACACCGCCCAGCGGCACCTCGCTCGCGCCGCCACCGGCCGTGCAGTCGCACGGGCAGACGCACCTTGCCGGGTTCACCTCGAGCCCGGCCGCCGCGCCACCGGTTCCGGGGCAGTTCGCGCCGCAGCCGCCCGTGCCCGCGGCCCAGCCGTTCGCCGCGCCCGGCTACGCGGCCCAGCAGTTCGGCCCCGGTGCCGTGCCCTACGGTCCCGTCGCCGGTGCTTCCCCCGTGCCAGGCGCACCCGCCGCGGCGCCACCCGCAGCGCCACCCGGGCACGCGGGCCAGCCGCCACGTGCAGCTGCGCCTCAGCCATTTCGGTGGGGGCCGCAACAGCAGCACCAGCAGCAGGTTCCGCCCCCCTCGCCCGAGCCCGCACGCCCTCAGCAACCGGCCGCGCAGCTTCCGGTGGGTGCCGCGAGGCAGGATCGACAAAGCGTCGTCGCCCTGTTTGCGGTGCATATGTTCCCGATCGGGCACCTTCCCGTGGCCACGGACAAACCGGCACGGCAGTTGCCGGTGCCTGCCGGCGAGTGCGACTACGCCGCCGGGCTTCGGTTTCCGCCGCACGACCATCCCCAATCCGACACCATCGACCCCACCGCCGCGCTCACCTCGCTGCGAGCGGGGATACGCCAGCCCGCGCCGCCGCCCGCCGAGGTGCTGCCGCGCCCGCCCGCCGTGCTGTCGGAGGGTCTCGATCCGCTCGGTGGGATGAACGAACGCGAATGGGATCGGCGTTACGTGGTGCACGCGGGGCAGCGAGCCGAGTTCGCCTGGCCTCCTGGGGAGCGCTACCCCGAGGGTGGGTGCGAACCGGGCGAGCCGGTGCTGTTGCCACCGGACACGGTGCTCGACAGGTTCGGCACCGCGTTGGGCAGGGTGTTCGCCGAGGACGGCACCCCGTTCGCGCAGCGTTCACTGCCACCGGCGTTGCTGGACGCGGGCTACCGCCGCTATCGCGTGCTCAGCGAGTTGCCGGTGTGGCGGGCGGTTTCCGCCCCGTGGTTCGGCCAGCCGGGCGGCGGGGTGCGGTACCGGTCGGTGTACTCGGCGGCGGAATTGGTGACACTGGGTTATCTGGCTGATGTCACGTTCGAGGAGAGGCCATGAACGTCGAGTCGATCGTGCGCTGGCTGGACGCCGTCGGCATCCCGCAGGAGGTGGTGTCGATCGGAACCGAGGCCGACAACACGTGGTGCCTGCTGCGCACCGAGGACGCCTGCGAGGACGGCGATGTCGCCTGGGAGGTGTTCTGGCGCGAGCAGGGCAACCGCTACGACTGGGCCCGATTCAGCAACGAGCAGGTCGCCTGCCACTACCTGTTCGGCAGGCTCACCTGGGCCCAGGTGGTGCGCGGAGCGGTCGGCGTGCTGCCGTAGGCGGGCGGGATCAGCCGGGTCGAGCGCCTGCGATCGTGGCGAGCGTGTCGTCGTGCAGCAGCCCGTTGGTCGACAGCGCCGAGCCGCCCTCGATGCGATCCCGCCCTGCCAGGTCGGTGAAGCGGCCGCCCGCCTCGGTGACGATCACTCGCACGGCGGCCACGTCCCACGGATTGACGATCGGCTCGACCGCCACGTCGATCGCGCCCTCCGCGACGAGGCAGTGCTGCCAGAAGTCGCCGAACGCCCTGCTCTCCCAGCAGGCGTCCACCAACGCGAGATAGGCGGCCCTGGAGTGGTGCCGCACCCATGAGCCGAGGTCGGTCGTCGACACGTAGGCGTCGGCCAGTGCCGACACCCGCGACACCGCGAGCCTGCGCTCACCGGAGGAGTCCCGCAGCCAGGCTCCGCCGCCCTCGCCCGCCCACCAGCGCCTGCCCAGCAGCGGCGCGCTGATCATGCCGACCACCGGGGTGCCGTTCTCGACCAGCGCGATCAGTGTCGCCCAAACCGGTGTTCCTCGCAGGAAGTTCTTGGTGCCGTCGATGGGGTCCAGCACCCACACCCGGCCCTGGTCACCAACGGCACCGCCGCGCTCCTCGCCCGCGACGTCGTCGCCGGGTCGCCGCCGCGCAAGCAGGTCGCGCACGGCGTCCTCCACAGCGGTGTCGGCGTCGGTGACCGGAGTGCGGTCGGGTTTGCTGCCGACAGCCAGGTCGAGGGCACGGAACCGGGCGGTGGTGATCGCGTCGGCGGTGTCGGCCAGCTCGCCCGCGAGCGTCAGATCAGAGGAGTAGCGGGACACGGTCACGATGTTTTCATGCGGTCGCGCCGTAAGGTTGGCGAGGTGAGCGTGGTCCTACTTGCCGAAGACGATCCGGCGATCGCGGAGCCGCTTTCCCGCGCGCTCGAGCGGGAAGGCTACGACGTCACGGTCGTCACGGACGGCCCGTCGGCGCTGGACGCGACTTCGCGTGAGCGGGTGGACCTGCTCGTACTCGACCTCGGCCTGCCAGGAATGGACGGCCTCGAGGTGTGCCGCAGGCTGCGGGCCACCGACGCCGGGCTGCCCGTGCTGATGCTGACGGCAAGAACCGACGAGGTCGACTTCGTCGTGGGGCTGGACGCCGGCGCGGACGACTACGTGGCCAAGCCGTTCCGGCTCGCCGAACTGCTGGCGCGCATTCGGGCGCTGCTGCGCCGAAGGGCCCCCGAGGTGCTCGAAGCGGGTGGTGTTCGCATGGACGTCGGCGCTCGCCTGGTGACGGTGGACGGCTGCGAGGTGCAACTCGCCAACAAGGAGTTCGAGTTGCTGCGCGTGCTGCTCGGCCGGGCGGGGCAGGTGGTGAGCAGGGAGGAGATCCTTTCGGAGGTCTGGAACGACCTGGAGTCGAAGACCTCGAAGACGTTGGACATGCACATGTCGTGGCTGCGTCGCAAGCTCGCGGGCGGCGACAACGGCGGCCGAAAGCCCGGCGAGGAGCGCATCGCCACGGTGCGCGGGCTCGGCTTCCGCTTCAACACCGAGTGAGTCATGCGGCGGCGAATCCTGCTCGCCATCCTGTTGGCCGTCGCGGTCACCGGGACCGCCCTCGGTATCCCGCTGGGCGTCACCGGCTGGCTGCTGGTCGGCAACCTGCAACGCGAGGAACTCGCGGCCAGCGCGCAGCGCATCGCGGCCATCCTGGACGACCAACTCGCCGACGACAGGCCGCTGAACCTGGACCCGGTGCGGGTCGCCGTGCCGAGGGACGGCCTGCTCACCGTGCACGGGGTCGCCACGAGCGAGCTGGTGTACGGCAGTTACCCGGGGTCCGACGTGGTGGTGGAAACCGTTCCGATCGCCAAGGACGGGATGGTGGAACTGGCGATCCCGGCAGGCCCGATGCGGGCACGGCAGACCCAGGTGGCGATGGCGGTCGTGCTGCTGGTGGTGCTTTCGGTCGGCTCCGGCACGGTGGTGGCCACGGTCACCGCCCGCAGGCTGGCCCGGCCGCTGCGCCACGTCGCCGACCGCGCCGCGCGACTGGGTGGAGGCGACTTCCGCGCCGACCCGCGCCGCTACGGGGTCGGCGAACTCGACATGGTCGCCGACGCTCTCGACGCGTCCGGTTCGGCCCTGGCTCAGCTCGTACAGCGGGAACGCCAACTCGTCGGCGACGTCTCCCACCAGTTGCGCAGCAGGCTGACCGCGCTGCAACTGCGGCTGGAGACGCTGACGGCCCATGACGATCCCGAGGTACGCGAGGACGCGCGAGCGGCACTTGAACAGGCCGACCGGCTGGCGACCGTACTCGACGAGCTGCTGGCCGCGGCGAGGGCAGCCAGCGAGGTCGGTGCCGAGCCGGTGGAACTGTCGGCACTGCTGTCGCAGATCGTCGAGGAGTGGCGCCCGCAGTTTCGCGCGTACGGGCGCACGCTGCGGGTACGTGGCGCCGACGCGCTGATGGCGAGGGCGACGCCCGCGCGGCTACGGGAAGTGGTCGGAGTGCTGCTGGACAACGCGTTGCGGCACGGCGGCGGCACCGTGACGGTCACCGCCAGGCGGGGGGACTCGGAAGGCACCGTGGTGGTTGAGGTGGCCGACGGCGGTCAGGGAGTGCCGGAGGAACTGGCCGCGCACGTGTTCGACCGCGGCGTCTCCGGCGGCGGCTCCACCGGTGTGGGACTCGCGCTCGCCCGTGCACTCGCCGAGGCCGACGGCGGCAGGCTGGAACTCTCGGTGAAGAAGCCCGCTACGTTCAGCCTGTTCCTGCGGGTGCCGACGCCCGCGGACGTCGGGGGAGTGAGCTGGCCACCCGAGCGGATGCCTCGCTAGGCACGCACTCGCCGTTCGTTGCCGACAGCGGCGTCCTCGCCACGCCGATCCCCCAACTCGTCGGGGAACACCCAACGCTTGAAACCCCAGAAGCGAAAGGCCATCGCCAGCAGCATGCCCAGCACCGACCCGCTCGCGAAGTCGGCGACCTCCTGCACGAGCAGTGACACGTGCGGCACCTCGAGGTTGAAGACGTTTCGTGAGGCGTACAGCGGGATCAGGTTCACCACCACGGCGACCCCGCTGACCAGGAAGAACAGCGCCGCCTCGTGAGGGCGTTCCCGGCCGCCGCGAGTGCGGAACGACCACTCCCGGTTGAGCACGTACGACACGATCGTGGCGATGATGATCGCGATGCCCTTCGCGGTCGTCGGCTTGGCCTCGAGCACCGTCAGCTTGAGCAGATACCAGATGCCGTTGTCGACCACGAACGTGGTGCCACCGACCACCGCGAACTTGAGCAACTCGCGGTGCTTGATGAGCACGGCGCGAAGCGGCTCAGGTACGTGGTCCAGCACGGATTCGACGACAGCCACGCCCGCAGTCTACGCAGTTGAGGTGTCCGCGTTGTCGCTACGGCAGTTGGCGAGGCGCTGTTCGGCCCGCGGGTCGTGCGGCGCCGGTATGCCTCGGCCTCACCCGCCGAGCAGGCCCTCCACCGGCCGCTGCCTGAGGACGGGCGGCAGCACCTCCCGCAGGTGCGGCGAAGGCCGGGGATCGGCGTCGCCGCTCGTCGGCTCCGGCGAGCGCGGACCGTCTGGTTCGGGCATCTCGTCCCGCGCGCAGTGGTCGTACCCGCAGCCGAATTCCACCGTCTTGACGACATGGGCACGTCCCACGGTCGCGGTTACGGTCAGTTCCAGCACGTGCCGCTGATCCCGGTACGGCACGTACAGCATCCGAAGCGACTCTCCCGGCCGCAGCGATCGGACGGTCGAGCAGCGCGGCTCGTCTCCGCCGTCGCAGTCCAGCCCGCCGCCGCGAGGAAACGCCAGGCCGGGCCGGTCGAACTCCACCCTTGCCTTGCGCGGGAACCTGCCGCCGTTTCGCACTTCCACCGACAGCGCCCTCGGCCGGTCACCGAGCAGCTTCCTGGTTTCGAGTTCCGCCACGTCGACCGTTCGTACGGTGAGTGGCACGCTGATCCCGGCCCGCCGCGCGGTTCCCAAGCCGAGCGAGCCTGTGATTCGCCCGGAACTCGCGTTGCCGTCGGCTCGCAGCCGCAGCCGGAACACCGCCGACTCGCCGGGTGCGAGACCGCCGCGCGCGCAGGTGAGCGTGCCCTTGCCTGCCGGGCAGTCGATGTCGTCACCCCCGGTGGGTGCCGAGCCTGCCTGCTCGCCCGCGGGCGAACCTCCGCCACCACCAGGTGCGACGGCGCTGATCCCGGTCGGCAACCGCAGCGTCAGCTTCACGTCACTGGAAGTGCTCTCGCCTTCGTTGTGCACGGTGAAGGGCAACTCCTCGGGTGCGCCGCCGGCTTCGAGAACGAGTTCGGGCACGTGCTCGCGCAGCACCACCCTGGCCGGACCGGGCGTGGGCCGCTCAGCGGGAGGCGAGGTGCTCGGCGCGGTAGGCGACGACGGTGCGCGGGTGGCGGGCAGCGACGGGATCAGCGGTGCGGACGTGGCTGGTGGAAGCAGGGGAGGGACGGGTCCCGGTTCGGGAAGCGGCTGTTGGCTACTGGGTGGGGTGGGGACCTGCGTGGCCGACGGTGGCCGTTGCGCCTGCGGTGGCGGCGCGACGCCGCCCGCCGTCAGCGCGATGGCGATCGCGGCCGCCATCGCCAGGCCGGAGCCGGCCACACCGACGAACTGGCGGGGGTTCGCGGGTGCGCCCCCGGCCGTGGTGCCCGCCGTGTCGCCGGGGGAGGTGGTGCCTGCGGTGGCAGCCTGCTGCGCCGCCACTCCCACGGCCGAACCCGCGCCCGCCGTCGCCAGGTAGTCGGCGACCAGGCCACCCAGCACCAGTGGCGCGACCACCGCACGCAGCGCGCTGTTGACGTCGGCCAGTTCGGCCGCGAGCGCCCTGCACCTTTGACACCGGTCAAGATGCGCTTCCACCTGCGCGCGTTCCCGCCTGGACAGCGCGTGCCTGGTCCATGCGCCGAGCCTGCTCACCGTCGCCCTGCACCGCGGCTGTTCGGTCTCGGCGAGGTGCGCCTGCAGATACGCCTGCCGCAGACCCTCCCTCGCGCGGTAGGCAAGCGCCGAGACGCCGTTGGGTGTGAGGCCGAGCAGCGGCGCCACCTCGGCAGGTGACTGCCGTTCGATCTCGGTGTGCCACAGCACCGTCTGCCAACGTTCGGGAAGCCTGGCGAACGCCTTCGCGGCCAGCGATCGTTCCAGCCCCCGCACCGCGGTGTCGGTGAAGGGGACCTTGAGCGCGTCGACGGCCTCCTCGACGCTGGTGATGTCGGCGGTGAGGTCGACGCGCCGGTCCTTGCGTGCTCGGTCGTAAGCGACGTGTCGCAGCGTGGTCAGCAGGTACGCCCGGAACGCGCTGTCCGGTCCCTTGCCCGCACGCAGCGCGTCGAGCACCTTCGCGAAAGCCTCCGACACCAGGTCGTCGGACTCCGTGGAAGACCGAGTCAACTGGCGCGCCAGGTTGTATGCCGCGGCCACGTGGCGCTCGTACAGCGTGCCGTACGCCTCGATCCTGCCCTCGCGCACCGATGCGATCAGCTCGGCATCGCTGCTGCCCTTGGGGTCCGGGAGGGCGGTCGACACGGCGCTCCTTCCTGCCTGTGCCCGGCTCGACAACCGTGCAGGCCAAGTGTGACGGACATCCCGGCGGTCAGCACCGGGCGGGTGCGTCACCAGCTGTGTACAGCGGGTAGTGCCGGGGTTGCCGCCGAAGTCGATGTCGTTTCGTGATTTCCTAGGTGCCGTGAGGCTGTCGATACCCGTCGGATTGTGAGGCGGCCATGCCGGTCACTCTGGAACCCGAGGTACGTGCCGCCCCGGATTCCGAGCTGTCGCTGAGGGATTCGCTCGGCAGGCTGTCCGTGCGGCCCCGCTCGGTGGCTCTGCTGCTCGCGCTTCCCTCGGTTTCGCTGCTGGCCGGTGTGCTGGGTTGGCTGCTCGACTGGCGGCTCGGTGTCGACAGTGCCGTCTACCGTGCGGGCGCGATCACCCTGCTGCACGGCGAACCGCTTTACAACGCCAACACGCTCGGACCCGAACCGTGGTGGGCGTTGCTGCCGTTCACCTACCCGCCGACCGCCGCGCTGCTGTTCGTGCCGCTGGCGGTGCTTCCGGTGCAGGTCGCGTGGGGCGTGGTCGCCGCGGTGTCGTTCCTCGCGCTGGCACTGGTGATCAGGGTGACGATCGCGTCGCTGCCGCTTCCCGGCGGCGAGGTAGGGCGCTGGACCTCTCCCGCACGGGCCACGTTGGTCTTCGGTGTGGTGTTCCTTGCGCTGGAACCGGTGTGGCGGACCGTGTTCCTCGGCCAGATCAACCTGATCCTGATGGCGTTGATCGTGCTCGACGTGCTGGTGATCTGCCGCAGGGACAGCCGATGGGGCGGGGTGCTGGTCGGTGTCGCCGCCGCAGTCAAACTCACTCCGTTGATCTTCATCCCGCACCTGCTGTTCACCGGCAGGCGAATGGAAGCGCTGCGCGCGCTCGGCACGTTCGTCGGACTGCAGGCGCTGCTTTTCGCGCTCGTGCCGGGTGACGCGACGCGGTTTTGGACCCACACCATCAGCGACCAGGGCCGCATCGGCCCGATGCACTGGGCGGGCAACCAGTCGCTGAACGGTCTCATCAACAGGCTGTCCGATCTCGCGCCGTGGTCCTCACCGGTGGCCCTCGCCGTCGGCGCCGCGCTCGCACCGCCCGCGGTGTGGTTGATGCTTCGGTTCCACCGCAGGGGAGAGCCGCTCGCCGCGCTGCTGGTCACGGCGTTCTACGGGCTGCTGGTGTCCCCGGTCTCGTGGTCGCACCACTGGGTGTGGGCGGTGCCGCTCATCGTGCTGCTGGTCTCCCAGCTGCCGCAGACGACGCCCGCGACGGCGTGGAAGCGGTGGGCAGGCGCGGGTGCGGTGATCGTCGTGTTCGTCAGCTGCGTGCTGCTGGTGCTACCCAACGGGCGCAACCTGGAACTGCATTGGGCGTTTTGGCAGTACGTGCTCGGCAGCGCCTACCTGCTGGTGCCACTGTGCCTTGCCGCCGTGCTCGGCCTGCGTTGGCTGTGGCGCAGGAAACGGGCGTGACCGCGCTCGATTAGGCTGAGCCCATCATGGACACCCGCACCGGACTTCCCGTCGTCGGCATGGTCGGCGGCGGTCAACTCGCCAGGATGACCCACCAGGCGGCCATCTCGCTCGGCCAGTCGCTGCGTGTGCTCGCGGCGGGCGAGCACGACTCGGCGGGCCTGGTGGCGGGCGAGGTGGTGTACGGTCACCACACCGACCTCGAAGCGCTGCGCTCGTTCGCCCGCGGTGTCGACGTCGTCACCTTCGACCACGAGCACGTGCCGGGGGAGCACCTGCTGACGCTGGCCAACGAGGGCTTCCAGCTGCGCCCCGGCCCCTACGCGCTGTCGTTCGCACAGGACAAGCTGCTGATGCGGGAGCGCCTCGCGGGTCTCGGTTTTCCCGGGCCGCCGTTCACGGAGGTCACCGGGGTCGAGGACGTACTGAAGTTCGCCGACGCGCGTGGCTGGCCGGTTGTGCTCAAGGCCGCCAGGGGCGGCTACGACGGCAAGGGCGTGTGGCCGCTGGACTCGCCGGACGATGCCCGCGGCCTGATACCCGAACTGCTCGAAGCGGGGACACCGCTGCTGGTCGAGACCAGGGTCACCATGCGGCGGGAGCTGTCCGCCCTGGTGGCGCGGTCGCCCTTCGGGCAGGGAGCGGCCTGGCCGGTGGTGGAGACGGTGCAGTCAGCAGGTATCAACACCGAGGTACTGGCGCCCGCTCCCGGGCTGACGGCCCGGCGCACCCAGGAGGCGCAGGACCTGGCGCTGCGCATCGCGGAGTCGCTCGACGTGGCGGGTGTGCTCGCCGTCGAGTTGTTCGAGACCGACGGCGGGTTGCTGGTGAACGAGCTGGCCATGCGGCCCCACAACTCGGGGCACTGGACGATGGACGGCTCGGCGACATCGCAGTTCGAGCAGCATCTACGTGCGGTGCTCGACTACCCACTCGGGGCGACGGAACTGCTGTCGCCCACCGTGATGGCCAATGTGCTCGGCGCTGCGACCCCGCCCGCGATGCGCCCTGACGAGCGGCTGCACCACCTCTTCGCACGGTTCCCGGACGTGCGGGTGCACCTGTACGGAAAGGGTGAGCGGCCGGGCCGCAAGCTGGGGCACGTGAACCTGCTCGGGGAGTTGACCCCGCGACTGCGCGAGAAGGCGCGGCTGGCGGCGCATTGGCTTTCCCACGCCGAATGGCTCGACGGCTACGAGATCCACCGAGGAGAGCGGTGACCGCACAGGTAGGCCTGATCATGGGCAGCGACTCCGACTGGCCGGTGCTCGAGGCGGCGGCACAGGCATTGCAGGAGTTCTCGGTGCCCTACGAGGTTGGCGTTTACTCCGCGCACCGGACGCCGCAACGGATGCTGGACTACGCGCGCTCGGCGGCGGGCAGGGGAATCAGGGTGATCATCGCGGGTGCGGGTGGAGCCGCGCACCTGCCGGGGATGGTCGCCTCGGCGACGCCGCTGCCCGTGATCGGCGTTCCTGTGCCGCTGAAGCACCTCGACGGGCTCGACTCGTTGCTGTCGATCGTGCAGATGCCAGCGGGAGTGCCGGTGGCCACGGTGTCGGTCGGCGGTGCGCGCAACGCGGGCCTGCTCGCCGTGCGGATGCTGGCCATGCACGACGAGGCCCTGCGCGAGCGGATGGAGCGGTTCCAGGCGGAGTTGGAGCAACTCGTACTCGACAAGGACGCCGCACTGCGCGCCCGGCTCGGCGAGTAGCGGCGGGGCGAACCGGACACCCCGCCGCCGCCGGTCACGTCAGTTGCGCGCGCAACTCGCGCTTGAGCACCTTGCCCGCCGCCGAGACCGGGATGGTGTCCACGAAATGCAGTTCCCGTAGCCGCTTGTACGGCACCACCTGGGTGTTCACCGCGTCGAGCAGTTGCTCGGCCGTCGCCTCGTCGTGGCCGGGAGCGCGCACGACGAAAGCCACGGGCAGCTCGCCGGTCTCCACCGTCTTCCTGCCCACCACCGCGGCCGATGCCACCTGGGGCAGTGCCATGAGCAGTTCCTCGAGTTCGCGGGGGTAGACGTTGTATCCCTTGTAGATCAGCATGTCCTTCTTGCGATCCACGATGGACAGGAAGCCGTCGTCGTCGATCACCCCGACGTCGCCGGTGTGCAGCCAGCCGTCCACCAGCACGGCAGCGGTCTCCTCCTGCCGGTTGTGGTAGCCGAGCATCACCTGCGGGCCCCGAACGCACACCTCTCCTGGTGTGTTCGGGGGAAGTTCCTCCTCGCCGCCCTCCGCGGGCACGATCTTGACCTCGGTGTCGAAGATGGGCACGCCGACCGACCCGACCTTCCTGGTGCCGGAGCGCCAACTCGGTGACAACGTCGCGCCCATCGTGACCTCGGTCAGCCCGTACCCCTCGGCGATCACGGCTTCGGGGACGAGCCGCTGCAGTGCCTTGATCATCTCGTGCGGCATCGGCGCCGCGCCCGACGTGATCGCGCGCACGGAGGACAGGTCGGCCTTGTGGAAGTCCTCGCACGCCAGCAACGCGGCGAACAACGCGGGCGCTCCGCTCATCGAGGTGACCCGCAGCCGCTGTGCGTCGGCCACATAGGACGGTGGGTCGAACCGGTCGTGTATGACGACGGTGCCGCCGCTGACCACGGCGACGTTGAGGCCGCCGATGGTGCCCATGGCGTGGAACCACGGGGTGAGGTTGATGCCGACGCCGGTGCCGAGCCGCACCGGCCACTCGTCCTCGCTGCCGATCTGGTCCAGCGTGGGGTTGCCGTCGCCGTCGAGCACGGGAACCGCTCCCGACCCCCAGCACGCGTACTGCAGCGTGTTGACGACCACGTTGCGATGCGGGATCCGCACCCCCTTCGACCGGCCGGTGGTGCCGCCGGTGTATGCCAGATGTGCCAGGCCGTCGATGTCGACGTCCACCCGGGGCACAGCCTGTCCGGCGGTCGCGAGGAACTCCTGGAAATCGAGTTGCCCCTCGTCGGTGGGCTGGACGACGATCACCAGTTCGACGCCGGTTCCGGCAAGCGCCGCGGCCACCGGCCCGAACGTGACGGCGGCCTTGGCCTCGCAGTCGGCGAGTTGCGCGGCGAGGTCACCGGGCGGCAGTAGCGGGTTCGCCGGGCTGAACGTAGCGCCTGCCAGCAGCGTGCCGTAGTAGGCGATGGGAAACGCCAGGCAGTTCGGCAGGTGCAGGGCGACCGTGTCGCCCTTGCCGACACCACGGTCGAGCAGCGCGTTGGCGAACCGGCACGCCGACTCCCACAGCTGGGAAAAGCTCAGCTTCTGCTCACCGTGCTGGAACGCGGTGCGGTCGCCGTAGCGCGCCGCCGCGCCCGCGAGCAGCGAGCCGACGGGGACCTCGGGGTAGTCGAGCGAGTTGGGCAACCCTGGTGGCGGCGACATCATTGTGGTCGGCATCACCCGACAGTAAGTAAGTTGCGGCCGAAGACACAAGGACTTCCGAGTAAACGCGCACTAACATGGGAGCCGAGCACAACGGCCTTTCTGCAGAAGGGTGGCGCCGGTGACCGACGGTCCAGGGCTCTATCAACTCGCCGAGGAGCACGAAGAACTGCGTGCGGCGGTGCGCGCGTTGGCGGAGAAGGAGATCGCCCCGCATGCCGCCGAGGTGGACGAGCAGGAGCGCTACCCGGTGGAGGCGCGCGACGCGCTGATCCGGGCCGGCTTCCATGCCGTGCACCTTCCCGAGGAGTTCGGAGGAGAGGGCGCCGACGCGATCGCGTCCTGCATCGTGATCGAGGAGGTCGCGAGGGTCGACGCGTCGGCCTCGCTGATCCCCGCTGTGAACAAGCTGGGCACGCAGCCGATCCTGCTGTCGGCCTCGGACGCGCTGAAGAAGCAGGTGCTGCCCTCCATCGCGGCGGGTGAGGCGATGGTGTCGTACGCGCTTTCGGAGCGCGAGGCGGGTTCCGACACCGCCTCCATGCGCACCCGGGCGCGGCTGGAGGGCGACACCTGGGTGCTCAACGGCACCAAGTGCTGGATCACCAACGCGGGCGAATCGAGCTGGTACACCGTGATGGCGGTCACCGACCCCGACGCCGAGAAGAAGGCGAACGGGATCTCGGCTTTCGTCGTCCACGCCGACGACCCCGGGTTCTCGGTCGGTCCCAAGGAACGCAAGCTCGGAATCAAGGGCTCGCCGACCAGGGAGATCTACTTCGAGAACTGCGCGATCCCCGCTGATCGCATCATCGGCGAGCCGGGGACCGGGCTCAAGACCGCGCTGCGCACCCTGGACCACACCCGCCCGACCATCGGCGCGCAGGCGCTCGGCATCGCGCAGGGCGCGCTGGACGCGGCGGTGGACTACGTCAAGGAGCGCAAGCAGTTCGGCCGGTCGATCGCCGAGTTCCAGGGCGTGCAGTTCATGCTCGCCGACATGGCTACCAAGATCGAGGCCGCCCGCCACCTCGTCTACGCCTCCGCCGCGGCCACCGAGCGCGGTGACGCGCGTGCCTCGTTCATGGCCAGCGCCGCGAAGTCCTACGCCTCCGACATCGCCATGGACGTCACCACCGACGCCGTGCAACTCTTCGGCGGGGCGGGCTACACCCGCGACTTCCCGGTGGAACGCATGATGCGCGACGCCAAGATCACCCAGATCTACGAGGGCACCAACCAGATCCAGCGCATGGTGATGGCGCGCAACCTGCTCAAGTAACCTCGCGAGTCCTGCGTTCGGGTCCGCGAGTGCCCCGCTCGCGCCCGCGAGTGCTGCGTTCGGGCCCGCGGGTGCTGCGCTCGGGCGTCCGGCTTCACGCGGCGAACCGCGCCTGCCCCGCTACTCCTGCCGAATGAACGAAGCTGCCCAGAACTTCCTCGCCGCAAGGTCCTCGGTACGGATGAGCCAGTACAGCCTGCCGAGGTCACTCACCGCCATCTCGGCTGTTCCGTCGAAGTCGATCTGTGCGAGCAGCGTCCACCTCGATGCTTCCCGGTTCACCGTGTCCGGGCTCGGCTCGCGATGGCCTGAACGAATGCCCAGGTCCGCCCGTGCCACATCGAGCTCCACGGCAACCTGCACGGGCAGCGCATGGCCTCCGAGTTGATGCCGGGGCGGCTGCGTCAACTCGTGCAACGCCCCGGTGAGGGCATCGCGGTTCGCCCAGTCAGCGGCGAATGCGTTGTCCGACTCGGACAGGTCGGCGCAGGCGGCACGGAAGTCAGGGTGGAGCCAGTCGGGGCCGGTCATCGTCGGCTTCGCGGTGAGCGGCACGAAGTCGTACGGAGCGATCTCCCCAGGGGTGGACCGTTCGGAGGCTGGCACGGTCGTTGGGGTGTAGATGACCCGCGATCCCCTGACCAGCGACTCGGGTTCCCACCCGCCGACCTTGCGCCAGAACTCGCGGCCACCAGGTGTGCCTGGCTCGTCGTCGAAAAAGAAGAAGTTCAGCGTGCCCGCGGTCGGGAGGGGCAGGTCGAGCACCGCTCGCGGTAGCCGGCCGCAATCTATCGATGCGACGAAGTTCAGCGGTCCCTGGCCCTCCCACACCGGCCACCCCATGCCTTCGGGCAGAACGGGGACGCCACCGAGTTGACCTACCTGCGTGTCATTCCCGTACGCGGGGCTCAGTCGCAGCGCAGGCCGGATCAATGCGATCCAGCGAGCCGCCACAGCAGGCGGGAGCAGTTTGCGAGCAGTCGCTACCAGACGAGCTTCACCCGTGCGCATGGACGGCGATTCTGTCAGCATGCCGCTGCGCTGAGTGCGCCCAGCACGCCGCCCGTACGGCCGAGCCAACCCGCGAGTCCCCCGCTCCTGCCCGCGAGTCCCCCGTTCCGGACTGCGAGTCCTGCGCTCCTGCCCGCGAGTCCTGCGCTCAGGGCGTGCCGAGCTTCGCTCGCGTGATCGTGACCGCGGCGGTGTTGAGGGCGACCAGAGCCGCGAAACCGATCGCAAGCGGTTGTGGGGCAACCACGCAAAGCGCCAGCGTCGCGGCGGCGAACACCGCTGCTTTGACGGCCAGCACGCCGGCCACCGGCAGCTGGAACCTGGCTCGTGGTGCGGCGAGCAGACCCCAGACCACGGCGGCGAGCACGGGCGAGCCAATGCCGAGTACCACCTTCAGCGGCAAGGACACTTCGACGGTGAAGCCCCAGTACCCCAGCGTGGCCAGCGCGGCGAGCTCAAGCAGGAAGGCCAGCAGCTCGTTGGCCCACCGCAACGCCTTTCCCACCCGGTGCAGCCTAGTCGTCCAGGGAGGGTCCGCGAGGAAAACCGCTGGCCACAGGTAGTCAGCGAGGTAAGGATACGGTGGGTGACAGATCTTGAGATCGTGGCGTCTGAGGTGCATAGCGCCCCAGCGAGGGCCATCTTGCGGGCCTACTTCGCCGATGTCGCCTCACGCTATTACCGGCGCGCCGCGACACCCGCGGAACTGGACACCGCGATGACCGAGGACCCCAGCGACGTCCTCTCGCCTCCGTCCGGAGTGTTCCTGCTCGCCCGGGAGGGAACGGACGCCGTCGGATGCGCCGGGGTGCGGCTGCTCGAACCGGGTGTCGCCGAGTTGAAGCGCATGTTCGTGCGGTCGGACCGTCGGGGAAGAGGTATTGGCGCGCGGCTGTTGTCCCGCGCGGAGGACAGCGCACGCGATCTCGGCGCGAACGTCGTGCGGCTCGACACCAGGCGCGATCTGGTCGAGGCACGCAGCCTCTACGCGCACCACGGCTACCGCGAGATCCCCGGATACAACGACGGTCCCTACGCCGAGTGCTGGTACGAGAGGCGCTTGGCTGACACCTGAGGCGCTGCGCCGACCGGGAGCGCGGAACTCGCGGGTGGGAGCGCAGAACTCGTGGGCCGGAGCGGGGGACTCGCGGGTTGATGGGTGAGCGTCGGCGTCAGGTCAGGTCGACCGTGGTGCGTTCTTCCTCGCGGTGCGCGGCCAGCTTGTCCGCTGTGGCGTTGGTGACCTGCACCAGGTGCGCGCCCGCCGCCAGCGGCGCGAGCAGGGCGTCCACCACCCCGTCGGGCAAGGTCCACGGCCTGGCCGACAACACCCGGTCACCGGCGCCGATGCCCAGCGCGGTGGCGCGTTCACGGGCCCGGCCCAGCACTTCACCGACCGGGGAACCCAGCAGCGCGGGCGTGTCGTCGGGGATCGGCAGCACCGGTGCGAACTCGTCCCCGGAAAGGCGTGCCTCGGTCAGGTAGTCCACGGCCCCCTCCGGGCATCGCGACCCAAGGCCCCGGCCCAGCGGGTCGAGCGCCACCATCGCCGTGCGCCCGGCCTGCTCGACAGCGGCTTCCGGGCCCACGAACGCGACCGCGACGCCACCGCCGCCTGTGACCACCTGGGCGCCACACCACCACGCGCCGAGCAACACCCCTGCGGTCTGCCAGTGCGCGGGCAGTTCGACGGACACCTCGTCGCCCGGCTCGACGTCGAACTCCTCGACCAGCCAGTTCGCCGTCTTCGCCGCCCAGTTGGCGACCGTGGCCACGGACAGCTCGATCCGGCTTCCTGCCTCGTCGTCGTAGTGCGTTATCAGCGGGCGGGCGGCGGAGGACTTCAGCAGCGGCCGCAGCAGGTGCTCGGTGAGGCTCACGCGGCCGATTGTGCCTGCCTGCCGATCAGCAGGCAGGCGTAGGGTCGCGAGTCCCCGCTAGTTGACACAGGTGACTCCCTCGGCCGTGATCTGCGTTCGCACGCCCGGTGGCGCCGAGCCGCCCCCGGACGGTTGCCCCTCGGCGTTGTCGCCTACGACGTCACGCACGAACGAGCGCACGCGGTTCACGTCGACGGTGACGATGCTCTGCCTGCCGTCGGGGCTGCGGGCCGCGATCTCCACGACCGGGATCGTCACGAACTTGATGTCACCCGATGCGACACCCCTCACCTTGTCGGCGAACTCCAGCAGGTCGAGGTCGGAGTCGAGCACCAGCGAACGCTGCACGGTGTCGGCCAGCCGGTCCAGCCGGTCGCTGCTGGTCAGTGTGCCCGCCGAGAGCACCTTGTCGAGCGCGGAGGCCAGGAACGCCTGCTGGCGCACGATCCGGTCGAGGTCCCCACGCGGCAGGTTCTTGCGCTGCCGGACGAACGACAGTGCCTCTCCGCCGGAGACCACCTGCACTCCGGCGGAGAAGTCGGCACCTGAGTCGGGGTCCCACGTGGCCTGGTTGAGGCACACCTTGACCCCGCCGAGCGCCTCGGTGAGCAGGTAGAAGCCGAGCAGGTTCACCTCCGCGTAGTGGTCGATGCGGATGCGGGTGAACTCCTGTACGACACCGACCAGCGCGTGCCTGCCTGCCTGGTCGGACTCGCGTTCGAGCCGGGTGCGTTCGGTGATGCCCTCGCCACGCAGCCGTCGCATGGCATGCCACTTTGCTGTCCCGTACACCGAGTTGATCTTGTCTTTGGTTCCGTGCGGAACGTCGACCCAGGTGTCCCTTGGGATCGAGACACCGGTCGGTGAGCCACCGTCATCCGGTATACGCAGCACGATCAGGGTGTCGGTGTTGACACCGGACTTGCTTTCGGTGCGCAGCTTCCGCAGTGTCGCCGCGGGCAGCGGATTGCCCTCCATGTCGGTGCGGGAGTCCGCGCCGACGAGCAGGATGTCCGTGGCGCCGTCGTCCTCCGGCGGTGGCGGGCTGCGCACCTCACCCCCGGTGTCGCTCTCGTTCTGCCGCAGCGCGTCGGTGGTGTTGACCTTGTCCTGCAAGGTGTCGAGTGCGATGTAGGCGTAGCCGGTGGCGGCGAGCGCCAGTAGCGCGACGAGTGCGACGACGGCGCGCCTGAACAACCGAAACGGCGATCGCCGTCGCGGTAGCGCCTCGGTGTCCGGCGGCTGTGGCGTCGCGGCCGCCGAGGATTCGGTGCCGCCTTCCGGCTCCTCGCCCTCGGCCACGGCTTCCCCCATTCCCCCTGGCGATCAGAGGGTCAGTCTAGTTGACGCAGGGGACGCCACCAGCCGTTATCGGCGCATCCGGCCGGTCGTCCTGCTGCGCCTGGCTGGTTGCCCGTGGCGGGTAGGCGCGGGGCTGGCCGACGTAGCCCTCCCTCGCTGTCTCCGAGGAGGAATCCGACTCGAAATCGGTGCCGACAACCAGGCGTAGCACACCCGAGGGCAGGTCGGTCGCCGGTTCGGCCGACACGTCCCCACCCAGAGCCTTCCTGATGGCCCTCACTCCGGCTTCGTCGCCCGGCGCGTAGTACACGACGGTGTCCGGCGTGGGGTCCGCCGTGGCGTACTGCTCGCCCTTGAAGCCCTGCTGCTGCAGCAGTTGCCGCACGTCCGGCCCTGCCTGCGGGTCGCCGGAGCCGTTGTAGACGTCGACGGTGTACTGCTCGGCACCCGGCACGGTCTGCGGGGCGGTGTTGTCACCGGCGCCGGGCTCGGTGACGAGGTCGTCGACGAACTGCTGAACCTGCGGCACGTCCACCTCCAACACGGCGGCACCGCCGATCCAGGCGTTACCCACCACCGGGATGGTGTGGAATTCGACGTTGCCGCCGGAGAGGTTGCGCATCTGGGCCGCGAACTCCAGCAGATTCCAGTCCTTCGACAACACCACGGACTTCTGCACGGCCTCGACGACGTCAGTGAGCTTGGAAGGGTTCATCAGCACGTCGGTGGAAAGCACCTTGCGCACCAGTCCGGACAAGAACGCCTGCTGCCTCGCGATCCGGTCGAGGTCGCCGTTCTCCAGGCCGTAGCGTTGCCGGACGAACGCCAGTGCCTGCACGCCCTTGATGGTCTGCCTGCCCTCCGGAAGGTTGACACCGGACTTGGGTTCGCGCACCGGCTCCTTCAGGCATACCTCGATCCCGCCGAGTGCCTTGGTCACCTCGTAGAAACTCGCGAGATTGACCTCGGCGTAGCGGTCGATCATTCCAGGCTTGCCGATCAGCTGTTCGATGGTGGCGATCAGGTTTTTGCGTCCGGCGACCTTGGCCTTCTCCTCGATCGCCGCGAGATCGGTCTCACCCTGCTGCTGCAGGGTCTGGTAGGTGTCGTTGAAGGCGTAGACGAACGCGCTGTTGAGCTTGCTGCTGCCGTAACCACCCGCCAGCTCCACCCAGGAGTCGCGGGGGAAGGAGATCGCGACAGCCCTGGTGCCGTCCTGCGGGATGTGCACCAGGATCATCGTGTCGGTCTGCCGCTCGCCGTTTGCCTCACCCGCGTGCAGTTTGTCGAGCACTTCACGGGGGAGGGGGTTACCCTTCGCGTCGGTGCGGCTGTCCTGGCCGACGAGCAGGATGTCGACGGCACCGTCCAATGGCACGGCCTCTGGTTCGGAATCGAAGACGTCCGTGGTGGTGACGCCGGAGTTCATCGCTCCGATGAACTGCCAGCCGTACCAGGTGAGTGCGAGTACGGTGACAGAGAGCAGCGAAAGGACTACTTTGGCACTGAGGAGCGCCAACACCCCGGCTCGCGACCCGCGGCGCACCGGTCGCGCCTCGACCGGTCCCCGTGCCCAGTCGGTCACGTGCGCGCTCCTCCCCAGTTCGCTGCCTGCGCCTACACACTACTGATCTATGTGACAGACGCGGCAGCCCTGGTAGACGTTGCCCTTACTGTTGCGTTTCCCCGGCCTACGGGCGTGGCAAACTTCTGGCGAAGGACGAAAGGGACGACACATGCGAGTGCTGGTCACCGGCGGCGCGGGTTTTATCGGCTCGCACTACGTGCGACAGGCGCTTTCCGGCGAGTACCCGGCGCTGCGTGCCGCGGAGATCGTGGTCCTGGACAAGCTGACCTACGCGGGCAGTGAGGCCAATCTCGCTCCGGTTGCCGACAGCCCGCGGTTGCGGTTCGTTCGCGGAGACATCTGCGATCCCGGCACGGTGACGGAAGTGATGGCGGGTGTGGACCTCGTCGTGCACTTCGCCGCAGAGTCGCATGTGGACCGGTCCATTTTGGGTTCAGCGGATTTCGTGCTCACCAACGTACTAGGCACTCAGACGCTGTTGCAGGCCGCCCTGAACGCGGGGGTGGCAAAGTTCGTGCACGTGTCCACGGACGAGGTGTACGGGTCCATCGAGGAGGGTTCATGGACCGAGGACCACGTGCTCGAGCCCAACTCGCCGTACTCTGCCTCGAAGGCGTCCTCGGACCTGCTGGCCCGATCGTTCCACCGCACCTACGGCCTCGACGTGTGTATCACTCGGTGCTCGAACAACTACGGACCGTACCAGTTTCCGGAGAAGGTCATCCCGTTGTTCGTCACCAACCTGCTCGACGGCAAACCGGTTCCGCTCTACGGCGACGGTCTCAACGTTCGTGACTGGCTGCACGTGGACGACCACTGCCGTGGCATCCAGCTCGTCGCCGACGCCGGACGTCCAGGAGAGATCTACAACATCGGCGGGGGCACCGAGCTGACCAACCGGGAGCTGACCGAGCGGCTGCTGTCGGCCGTCGGGGTCGGCTGGGAGATGGTGCGGCAGGTCGAGGACCGATTGGGACACGACCGCAGGTACTCGGTGGACATCACCAAGATCAGCAGTGAACTCGGTTACCGACCGAGGGTCGACTTCGACGCAGGTCTGGCCGACACTGTGCGCTGGTATTCGGAGAATCGAGCGTGGTGGGAACCGCTGAGGGACCGTGCCGCGCTGGCTGGAAGGTGAATGTCGTTGGCTGCCCCGGAAACTGACGTGGACCCGGCGAACCCTCGCGCTTCGGCGGGGCTTTCGCTGCTCGTGGTCGGGGGCACCGGCCAGGTGGGCAGCGACCTGGCGGCCCTTGCCGGTGACCGCGTCGAGGTGCGCGCGCCGGGGTCGGCCGAGCTGGACGTGACGCAGGCGGGCGGTCTGGTCGAGGCCGTCTCGCAGCTCTCGACAACCGCTCGCGAGGCGGGGCGAGAGCCGGTCGTCGTCAACGCGGCCGCCTACACCGCCGTGGACGCCGCCGAGGAACACGAGGAGCGGGCATTCGCCGTCAACGCCGACGGGCCGAGAATGCTGGCGGCCGTGTGTTCGTCGCGACGGGTACCGCTCATTCACATCTCCACCGACTACGTCTTCTCGGGTTCGGCGCAGCGTCCTTACGAACCCGACGACCCGCTGGGGCCGCGCAGCGCCTACGGGCGCACCAAGGCGGCGGGCGAGGACGCCGTGCTCGGGTCGGGAGCGCTGGCGTGGATCGTTCGCACGGCCTGGGTGTACGGCGCCGCAGGCAGCAACTTCGTCAAGACCATCGTTCGCCTGGAGCGTGAACGGGAGACGTTGTCGGTTGTGGACGATCAGCGTGGTTCGCCCACCTGGTCGGCCGATCTCGCCGTCGGCCTGCTGGAACTGGCGCGGCGGGTGGCAGGTGGCGAGGGTCCGAGCCGGAAGGTACTGCACTGCACCGGTGGCGGGGAGACCACGTGGTTCTCCTTCGCGCGCGCGGTGTTCGAGGAACTCGGTGCCGACCCGCAACGGGTGCGGCCCTGCGGCAGCGACGAGTTTCCCCGCCCGGCGCCGCGACCGGCTTACTCGGTGCTGTCCAACGCGTCGTGGACCGAGTCCGGGCTCACGCCACTTCGGCCGTGGCGCGAAGCGCTGACCGCGTTCTTCGCCGAGCACGGTGCGGCACTGCGCGCGTAGTCGCCGCTACGACTCCACGGCGCGCCGGTAGGCGTCCACCGTGGCTTCCGCGCACCTGCGCCAGGTGAAGCTGGCCGCGTGTGCCCTGCGGGTGGCCGATGCGGAGGCAAGGTGGGGTTGTCGCACCGCCTCGGCGAGCGCGCCGGCCAACCCCTCCACGTCGCCGTAAGGCACCAGCCTGGCCAGCCCGCCGGACACCTCGCGTAGCGCGGGGACATCGGTGCAGACCACTGGGACGTCGCAGGCCATCGCCTCCAGCACCGGCAGGCCGAAACCTTCGTCCCGCGACGGCAGAACCAGTGCCGCCGCACCCGCCACCACCCGCTGAAGGTCCAGATCGGACAGGTAGCCGATGTGTCGCGAGCGCGAGGTGGCGGGAAAGGAGCCCGGTCCTACGTAGACGATCGGAGGCAACTCCTCGTCGGCGGCGTGTGCCTTGGCCAACCAGTCGAGCCCCTTTCTCGGGCCCGCGGCACCGGCGAACAGCAGGTACTTCGGCGGCAGCCCCAGCCGCTCGCGGACCCCGTCGCTCGGCGGCCGCCCGGTGAACCAACCCGCGTCCACCCCGAGCGGAGTGACCTCGATCTTGCCCCTGTCGACGTCGAGCCGTTCGGCGACGGCAGCCGCGACGGCCGCAGTCGGCGTGCAGATAACGTTCGCCGCCGCGGCACCCTTTCGCACCAGCTCAGGAAGTTCCCTGTCGCTGGGCGGCAACTCGTCGGGAGCGTCGAGGAAGGCGAGGTCGTGGATCGTGAGCACCCGCGCCGCACGCAGCGTGCCCGGCAGTACGAAATTGGTCCCGTGTACCACGTCGGTCGGCCCGGCGAACAGCTCCACCGGTGGGAACGACGACCGAAGCCACGTCTTGCGCAGCACCCGCGCCGCCACCGGCATACCCCTCGCGCGGACCCCGTGCGGCAGCACCGTTCGTAGCCTGCGCCAGCCTCGCAGCGTGAAGGCCACCGCGCGAGTGTCCACTCCGGGCAGTGACGCGAGTTCCTCGGAAAGCGAAGCGGTGTACCTTCCTATCCCGGTTCGGGCGCCGAGCAGCGGGGTACCGTCCAACAGCACCCGTAGCCGCCGGTCAGCCACGGCGCGAGCCCCTTCTGGTGAGCTTGCGCACCCGGCCGCCCGCCCGCTTGACCAGTTCGGTGGGCCCCCCGTCCGCCAGGTAGGTCTTCACCAGGGCGAGGTCACGACGTAGCAGCCCGATACCTCGCGGCTGCTGCTCCACGGCGAGGTCGCCGGAGCCGGGAAGGCGATCGGCGGCAGGGCGAGGATCGCGGCAGAACTCCACGAGCGGTCGCAGCACCGTGGGCCAGGTGTAGCGCTGCGCCACCGCCGCCATACGTTCACGGCAGCCCGCGGCGAACTCCTCGTCGTAAAGGCAACGTTCCAGCGCGTCGGCGAGGGCGTCCTCGTCGCGTGCAGGCACAACCACCCCGAGACCTTCCTGGCGGACCAGGTCGGCGAACGCGTCGCCGTCGGTGGTGATGATGGGCAGCCCGGCCCACAGGTAGTCAAGCACCCTGGTACGGAAAGCGAACGTTGTCTCCACGTGCTCGAAGTGGGTGGTGACGCCGCAGTCGGCGTCGAGCAGCCAGTTCTGCCGCTGCCCGTACGGCACCCACTGCTCGTTGAAGAACACGTGCTTGTCGGTCAGCCCCAGCGAGTCCGCGAGGCGCACCGTCCTCGCGGCGATGTCCATCTCGCCTACCTCGGGGTTGGGATGGCGCATCCCGAGAAAGACCAGCTTGGAGTCGGTGCGGCGAAGGCTGAGCAGTTCCATCGCCCGCACGAGAGTCAGCGGGTCGAACCAGTTGTAGACCCCGCCCGCCCACAGCACCACCCGGTCGGTTTCGGCGATTCCGTCGATCGCGGCGCGCAGCCCTGGGCCGTTGCTGCGCGGCGGCTCGGGCGGCAGGCCGAACGGTGCCACCGCCAGCAGTGACCGGGTGGTGGGGTCGGCGTCGTAGAGGCGCGGTGACAACCTGCCGAGCGCGGTGAGATGGCCGAGCCAGAAGTGGCGTTGCCGCTGCGAGGCGCACAGGAAGAAGTCGCCCCGCTGCAGTTGGGCGTCGAGCACCTTCACCACGCCTGCCAGGTCGGCGCTCCTGCGGTCGTCCGGAGCGTCCTTGCCCTGCTCGAGCAGTTCGAGATGCATCGGGTCGTAAAGGTCGCACACCACGATCTTGTGCCCCTGCTCGGCCTTCAGCGCGGGTGCCATTTCCAGCACGTGCCCCTGCAGGATCACGATGTCGGCCCACTCGACGTGCTCGGTGAGCTCCCGCCTGCGGGCCGCGCGCACCTCGAACGGCGCGGGCGGCGGGTCGGCGACCGGATTGACGGTGACGAGCCGTACCTCGTGTTCGGTGGCCAGCACGGAAGCGATGTTCCACGCCCTGATGGCGGGACCCGCCATGCGTTCACCGATGGAGTCGCCGGTGAGCACCAGCACCTTCCTGCGTGCGCCGAACGACTCCTCGATCCCGAACGCCTCGACGAGGATGTCGTGCGCAGCCAGGTAGCGCGGCAGCGGGTAGGCGGGCTCCAGCGCCCTGCGCAGCAGCGGCAGCAGATCGGCGTCGGTTCGCACCCGTGCTGCCTGCTCGGCGGCTCTGGACTCGGCCAGCGTGGGCAGCAACTGCACGAACTGGTCGATCGCCAGCACCCCGGCGAGCGCGGTGCGAGGCACGGGCACCGGCTCGGTCTCGGCGGCGCCGACACCGGCCGCAAGGTCGAGCTGGGTCGGGTCCAACTCGCCGCGTGCCGTGGCCCTGCGCACGGTCAGCGCCAGTGCCGCGGGCAGCACCTTCGCGAGCGTGTCGTCGGAGAGGTTCTTGTACAGCGCACACAGCGCGTTGCGTTCGAGCAGGAACGTCTCCCGACCGCTGTCGGGAGTGTCCACTGCGGACATCGTGCCGTGATGGCGGTGGTATGCCACCGAAGCGGGGACGTAACGCACCCGCCAGCCGCGCAGGTTGAGGCGCCAGCCGAGGTCGACGTCCTCGTAGAACATGAAGAAGTTCTCGTCGAACCCGCCGAGTTCGGCGAAGACGCCGGCCCGCACGAACATCGCGGAGCCGGTGGCGAACAGTACGTCCTTGGCCACCTCGTGCTCGGCCGCGGGGACCTGCGTCAGCGGGCTGCCCGCGTGCCGCTTGTAGCCCATGCCGAACCACGTGAGTCCGCCGTCGACGAAGTCGACCGCCTCGCCCTCGGTGTCGAGCACCTTGCTCGCCACGGCCGCGACGGTGGGCTCGTCTCGCAGTTGCGCCACCGCCGCGCTCACCCAGTCCCGACCGGGCAGCGCGTCGTTGTTGAGAAACGCCAGCACCGTGCCGTGCGCATGGCCTGCTCCGAGGTTGCAGCCGCCCGCGAAACCGAGGTTCTTCGCCGCGTTGATCAGCTTCACGCCGGGTGCGGCGGCACGAATCCGCGCAGCGTCGTCGCCGGGGGAGGCGTTGTCGACGCAGATGATCTCCAGCCGCGGATAGTCGTGATCGAGCAGCGCACGCAGGCACGCGATGGTGTCGTCGGCGCCGCGGTAGTTCACCACAACGACCGAGACCAGCGGTTGTGCCGAGTCCGCATGGGCCAACGCCGTGCTCCTTCCCGCAGTGCTCAAGCCTACTGGCAGGCCCATTCACGCCATATCTCGGCTCGACCGATCGTGCGTCGGCGACCGATCACGAACCGTTGCCACAGTGTCGCGGGCAGTGCGGTGACCACCTCGCCGAGTACGCGGCAGCGCAGGCCGATCCGGTAGTTCGGTGCGGGCGGTACCCGCCCGCGCACCGGAAGCGTAGCGGTGATGACGCAGAAGCGGGCCAGTTCCCGCAACGCGATCCCCGCGGGCGCGCAACGCAGCAGCATGAGCAGCCGGTTGCGCTCGTTCCACCGGTGAAACCGCGCGGAACCGGGTCTGGTGCTCGCGCCGTGCCGGTGGCGTACCACGGCCTTCGGCTCAACGGTCACCCGCCAGCCCGCCAGCCGCAGCCGCCAGGCGGTGTCGGTGTCCTCGTAGTAGCAGAAGAACCGTGCCGGCACCCCGCCCACGGCGCGCAGCGCGTCGGCGCGCAGCAACGCCGCGCCGCCGCAGAAGCCGAACGGCTCGGCCTGCGCGGTGTGGTCCGCGCCGTAGCCGTCCGGAGTCAGCCGCACCCCCAGCGACTGCACGACACCGCCTTCGTACTCCAGCCGGGAGCCGACCGCCGCCACCCCGGCCGCCATGGCGTCCTCCAGCGCCGCGAGCCAGCCCGGCGCCGGTACCGCGTCGTCGTTGAGCCACGCGAGCAACGGCGTGTCCACAACGGACAACGCGGCCGCGATGCCGCCTGCGAACCCGGTGTTGCGGGAAAGCCGCAACACCTTCGGCCGGACCGGGTGGCGCCGCAGCAGCTCGGCGGTGCCGTCGTCGGAGGCGTTGTCCACCACGAGCGCGACGTGCGGGCGGTCCTGTGCGGCCAGCGCGTCGAGGCAGTCGGTGATGTGCGCCGCGCCACGCCAGGTGACGACGACGACGGTGGTGAGCACACCGGGCAGAATATCCGCCGTGCCGGAACTAGTCGTGGTCGCCGAGCAGTTGCTGGCCCCGGTGCCGGGAGGCACGGGCCGCTACACCGCGGAGCTGTTGCGCGCGCTGGCGCACACCGTGCCGCCGGGCTGGACGCTGTCGAGCGTGGTGGCCAATCACCGCGACGTCGAGCGGGCACGGGTTGCGGGCGTGCGGGGGCCGCGCGTGTTGCCGGTGCCGCCTCGCGCGCTGGTGGCCGCGTGGCAGGCGGGACTCCCGCTGTGGCCGGGCGGTGCGGCCGTGCACGCTCCGACGCCGCTCGCGCCGCCGAAAGCTCGCCGTGGTGGCACGCTGTCGGTCACGGTGCACGACACCGTTCCGTGGACGCATCCGGGCACCCTGACCCCGCGTGGCGCGCGCTGGCACCGGGCGGTGATCCGCAGGGCCGCACTGCGTGCCGACGCGCTGGTGGTGCCCACCAAGGCGGTGGCGACCGAACTCGCCCAGTACGTCGAGGCCTGCGCTGCCGTCCACGTCATCGGGCACGGGGTCTCGGAGCTGGGCCCGCCTGCGGCGATGGACCTGCCCGACAAGTACGTGCTCGCCGTCAGCACGATCGAGCCTCGCAAGGGAATCGACGTGCTCGTGGAGGCGATGGCACTGCTGCGCGCGTCGGGGCAGCAGGTGCCGTTGTTGCTGGCGGGCCAGCCCGGCTGGGGTGGACTGGACCCGGTGCGGCTGGCCCGCGAGCACGGCCTGCCGCAGGACGCGGTCCGGGTACTGGGCAGGGTCACCGACGCCGAACTCGCGGCCGTGCTGCGCGGGGCCCGCGTGGTCGCCGCGCCGAGCCTGGCGGAGGGCTTCGGGTTGGTGGTGCTGGAGGCGATGGCGGCCGGAGCTCCCGTGGTGCACTCCGACGCGCCCGCCCTCGTCGAGGTGGCGGGCGGGGCCGCGGTGGTCGTACCACGGGGCGACGCCCGTGCGCTGGCCGCCTCGTTGCGGGAGGTGCTGGGTTCTCCCGCGCGCGCGGCCGAACTGGCGGCGGCGGGCAGGGCGAGGGCGGCGGAGTTTCGCTGGCACGACGCGGCCCGGCGGGTGTGGGCGTTGCATGCCGATGTGAGCTGAGAGCCCGTTTTACGGGAACGAGACCAGCGCGATCGCACGGGGTCGTAGGCTGCACGGGTGCGAGAACCCCGCGTGCTGATCGATGCCACGGCCGTGCCTGCCGACCGTGGTGGCGTGGGCCGTTACGTCGACTCGCTGGTCGCCGCGCTTGACGAGATCGGTACCGCTCTCACCGTGATGTGCCAGCCGAGGGATGTGCGCCTCTATGCGGAACTGGCGCCGCATGCCCGGGTGGTCGGTACCGCCGAGTCGACCTCCACCAGAACGGCGCGGCTGACGTGGGAACAGACGACGTTGCCGAGGATGATCCGCAGGCTCGGCATCGACGTGGTGCATTCACCGCACTACACGATGCCGCTGGCGAGCAGCGCCGCTTCCGTGGTCACCCTGCACGACGCGACCTTCTTCACCGACGCGGTGCTGCACTCGTCGGTCAAGGCGCGGTTCTTCCGTGCGTGGACGGTCGCGGCGCTGCGGCGTGCCTCGCTGTGTGTCGTGCCCAGCGCGGCCACCGCACGGGAACTGGCAAGGGTTGCCCGGGTGCCCGGCGCCGAGTTGGAGATCATCCAGCACGGCGTGGACGAGGAACGCTTCCATCCGCCTGCTCCCGAGGAGGTTCGCGCGGCACGGGACGCGGTCGGTCTCGGGGACATGCCGTATGTGGCCTTCCTCGGGGCGCTCGAACCGCGCAAGAACGTGCCTGCGTTGATCAGGGGATTCTCGCTCGCGGTCGCGCAGCGGCCTGCCCCGCCCGCACTGGTGCTGGCGGGGCAGCCCGGCTGGGACAGCCAGGTCGAGAAGGCGCTCGACGCGGCACCGCACCGGCTGCGGGTGATCCGCGCGGGGTACCTGCCGTTCGACACGCTGGCAGGCTTCCTCGGGGGCGCGGAGGTGGTGGCCTATCCGAGTCTCGGCGAGGGATTCGGCCTTCCCGTGCTGGAAGCGATGGCCTCGGGAGCCTGCGTGCTGACCACCCGCAGGCTCGCGCTTCCCGAGGTCGGCGGGGACGCGGTGGCCTACTGCGGCGTCGGGGCGGGTGACGTGGCGGCAGCACTACGCGAGTTGCTCGACGACCCGTCACGCCGTGCCGTGCTCGCCGAGGCGGCCCAGCGCAGGGCCAAGGAGTTCTCCTGGGCAACCAGCGCCGGGCGGCATCGCGAGGCATACGACCGCGCCTGGCACAAACACCGCGCGGGCAGGGGCTGAATCCGCGGTCGCAGACGCTTTCCGGCACCGACGACCACCGAACCGGCACTCACCGTGGTGGGTGCACAATGTCCGCGTGACCGAGCCGAAGACCTACGGCGACGCAGTCGCGGTGGTGACCGTGACGTACTCGCCCGGCGAGACCCTCGATCGCTTCCTCGACACCCTCGACAAGGCGACCGACCGTGACGTGACCGTGGTGCTCGCCGACAACGGCTCGGTCGACGGCGCGCCGGAGCGGGCCGCCGAGCGGGAGCACGTCCGGTTGGTGCGCACCGGCGGCAATCTCGGCTACGGCGGGGCGGTCAACCGCGGTGTGGCCGAACTCGACGACAGCGTCGGCTGGGTGGTGATCGCCAACCCCGACCTGGAATGGGACCCCGGCTCGCTGGACACGTTGCTGGAAGTGGCGCGGCGGTGGCCGAGGGGCGCGGCGTTCGGGCCGCTGATCCGCGAGCCCGACGGCAGTGTTTACCCCTCGGCCCGGCTGCTGCCCTCGCTCGGCCGCGGGGTCGGGCATGCCCTGCTGGGCAAGGTATGGCCCGCCAACCCGTGGACGCGTGCCTACCGGCAGGACAGGGCGCTGCCGAGCGAGCGCACGGCGGGGTGGCTTTCCGGCTCGTGCCAACTGGTCAGGCGGGTGGCGTTCGACTCGGTCGGCGGGTTCGACCCGAGGTACTTCATGTACTTCGAGGACGTCGACTTCGGGGACCGACTCGGCAGGGCGGGTTGGCTCAACGTGTACGCGCCATCGGCGAGCGTGATGCACATCGGGGGGCAGGCGACGTCCAAGGCCTCGGCACGGATGCTCGCCGCGCACCACGAGAGCGCCTACCGCTACCTGGCCGACCGGCATCGTGGCCTGCTGTGGAAACCGCTGCTGTGGGCCATCCGCGTGGGGTTGGCCGTGCGGTTGCGGCTGGAGACGCGGCGCGGCTGAGCCGCCCGGCCGCGGCCGGTTACGGCTGCCCGGTCACAGCCCCTCGAGCCTGCGGGCGACGTTCGATCGGGCCGGCCTGGTCCTGGTGGTCGGTACCAATCCGGTGAACTCGGTCTCCTCGATCGAGGGCTCCTGGTTGCCCTGCGACGGTTCCAGCCGCGTGGTCGGTGCGGGCTCGGCGAGGTGACTGTCGTTCTCCCTGATCATCGAAGAGGGCAGCACGGTGGTGCTGTCCGGATCGGTCTCGTCGATGCGGTCGACGACGGATCTGGGGATCTGCTGGGTGTTCGCGGCGTCCATGGGCGACGTCATGTTGTCGGGAGTGACAACACCGTGACGTGCCTGTGCGCGGAAGAGCACGGCGTCCGCCCGATCGCGGGGATCCATCTCCTCGCCTCCCCGTAACCTCACCGGGGGCCCTCTCTCAACGGGGCCGCCGCCTTGCTGTCTAGGGTAGGCCCTCTGGCCGGTGACCGTTAGGCCTTCCCCCGGTTTGTCACCGCCGCCGAGCCAGGAATGGAGGGTTGCACGCGATGACATCCGTTTCCGGAGTTGACGCCGTCGTCCTTGTGGGCGGTAAGGGCACGCGGCTACGCCCGCTGACGCTGTCGGCGCCGAAACCCATGCTGCCCACCGCGGGCGCCCCCTTCCTCTCCCACCTGCTTTCCCGGATCAGCGACGCCGGAATCACGCATGTGGTCCTCGGCACCTCCTACCGCGCGGAGGTCTTTCGGGAGTACTTCGGTGACGGCTCGGCCATGGGTCTCGAACTCGACTACGTCGTCGAGGAGGAACCGCTCGACACCGGCGGAGCGATCCGCAACGTCGCCGACCGGTTGCGTGCCGACGATGCGGTGATCTTCAACGGCGACATCCTCTCCGGTGCCGATCTCGGCGCGTTGGTCGACACCCACCGCGCGGCGGACGCCGACGTGACGCTGCACCTGCAACGGGTCGCCGACCCCAGCCGGTTCGGTTCGGTACCCACCGACCGCGACGGCCGGGTCACGGCGTTTCTTGAGAAGACTCCCGATCCGCCGACGGACCAGATCAACGCGGGCTGCTACGTGTTCCGGCGGCAGACGATCGAGAAGATCCCGACGGGCAGGCGGGTCTCGGTGGAACGGGAGACCTTCCCCGGCCTGCTGGCCGACGGCGCGCGTGTGCAGGGCTACGTCGACACCTCCTACTGGCTGGATGTCGGCACTCCGGAGGCGTTCGTGCGGGGCTCCGCCGACCTTGTGCGCGGGATCGCGCCGACCTCGGCGCTGCCGGGCCCGGTCGGTGATCGGCTGGTACTCGACGGCGCCTCCGTGGCAGTCGACGCCGACATTCGCGAAGGGTCGAGCGTCGGGCCGGGTGCCACGGTGGGCGCGGGTGCCCGCGTTGCGGGTTCGGTGCTGTTCGCCGACGCCCAGGTAGCAGACGGTGCCGTCGTTGAACGCTCCGTGCTGGGTGTGGGCGCTCGGGTCGGTGAGGGCGCCGTGTTGCGAGGAGTGGTGCTCGGTGACGGCGCGGTCGTGGGCTCGGGCTGTGAACTGCTCGACGGCGCCCGCGTGTGGCCGCGAGTCACGCTTGCGGACCGCTCCATCCGGTTCTCCAGTGATGCCTGAACTCACCAGGGAGTACCGGCCCCCGTTCCCGACCGACATCGCGGGCGTACTGGCCCCTTCGCGGCGAGGGCGTGGTGATCCGTGCCTGCGGCACGAGGACAGCGGGCTCACCTGGCTCACCGCGAACACCGTCGCCGGTTCGGCGACCATGGTGCTGCGGCCGCGCACGGACGGCCTCGTGCAGGCACGCGCGTGGGGCGAGGGCGCCGAAGCACTGCTCGACGGGCTTCCGGCGCTGCTCGGCGCCGACGATGACGACACCGGTTTCGTCGCTCACCACGACGCCGTGGCCGTGGCCAGACGGCGATTGCCGTGGCTTCGGCTCGGCTCGACGGGTCGGGTGTGGGACGCGCTGCTACCGGCCGTGCTCGAGCAGAAGGTCACCAGCTACGAGGCACGCCGCTCGTGGCGAGAGCTGTGCCGCCGGTTCGGCGAGCCCGCGCCCGGCCCGGCTCCGCAAGGGATGAGGGTGCCGCCCACACCGCTCGCCGTCCGCTCCATCACCGACTGGGAGTGGCACCGGGCTGGTGTGGACAGCAGTCGCCGCCGCCCGCTGGTCGCCGCCGCCCGCGTGGCTCACCGGCTCGAGGACGCGAGCGAGCTACGGGGCGCCGAGGGCAGGGCGCTGCTACGGCAGGTGCCCGGAATCGGGGTCTGGACCGCCGCGGAGATCGCGCAGCGGGCTTGGGGCGATCCGGACGCGGTCAGCTTCGGAGACTTCCACGTCCCCGCGATCGTCGGCCACGCGTTGCTTGGCAGGGAACTGGACGACGAAGGGATGCATGCCGTACTCGCGCCGTACTTCCCGCAGCGGCAGCGCGCCGTTCGCTACCTGGAGGCGGCCGGGTTCTCCCGTCCCCGGTTCGGCCCGAGACACGCGGTTCGCGACTACCGCGCGATCTGACGGTAGGCGTCCACCAGCTGTTCCTGGGCGGCGTCGAAGTACTCGGCCAGCCTCGCCTCGGCCTCGGTGAGCCGACCCTGCCCGATCAACTCCGTGATGGTGCGGTTGAGTTCGAGGTAGGGCTCGTGGAACTCGCGCGGCCGGGACATGACGTGGAAGGCCAGTCGCAGCTCTGCGAGCAGTTGCCCCATGATCTCGTCCACCCGAGGGCTTCCCGCCAAGCCCGCGATGGCTTGGTGGAAGCGCATGTTCGCGGTACCCACGTCGAGCCAGCGCTGCTCCTTGGAGGCCAGTTCCCCCGCGCTCACCGCCTGGTCGAGCGCGGCCAGCCGGGCCGGGCCCGCGCTGTCCGCGTGGCGCACCGCGCTGGTCTCCAGCATTCGCCGGATGCGGTAGAGGTCCACCACGTCCTCGGCGCTGAGCACCCGGACGAACACCCCGCGGTGGAATTCGTGGACAAGCAGCCGTTCGTGGACCAGTAGCCGAAACGCCTCGCGGAGGGTGTTGCGCGACACCGACAGCGCCCGACCCGCGTTCTCCTCCGACAGCCGCGTTCCGGGTGGCAGCGCGCCCTCGATGATGCGTTGGCGCAGCACGTCGGCCACCCGCTCGGCCGTGCTGGTGCGGTCCAGCAGCGAGCGGTCGCCCGCGAGGAGGTCCACCCACGGGTCTGTGGCAGTCATGCACCCCTCCGATCGGCTGTGGTTCGCAGCTTACATGCGAGTTCGACAAGAGTCTTGCAGGATTGTTCAACAACTCTGTACCGTTTCGTTGTGCACCACATCCAACCGGGAGGTCCCATCGTGGAGCAGGCGAACACGATTCGGATCGTCACGACGGGTGGTGCCCCGCTCGGTTCGGTACACCCGGCCGCAGAGGCGCCGAGCCGCGGCTGAGCCGGATCGCGAGACTGTGGAGTTGGCTATGCGTGTGTTGCCGTGCGCGGATTCGGGACTGCTCGTCGAACTCGACGATCTCGACGAGGTGCGGAGGCTGCATGCGGCGCTGCGGGCAGCGCCGCTACCGGGCGTGCTCGACCTCGTCCCGGCCGCGAGAACGCTGCTGCTGCGGCTGGATCCACTCCGCGCCGATGCGGAGGAGATCGAGCAGGCGGTGCGGCAGGTCCGACCGGCCGAGGCGACCTCGCACGACAGTGAGTCGCTGGTGATCCCGGTGACCTACGACGGCGAGGACCTGGACGCGGTCGCGCGACTGACCGGCCTCACACCCGGGCAGGTCATAGCCGAACACACCGGCGTCGAGTGGACGGTCGCCTTCGGTGGATTCGCACCCGGGTTCGGGTATCTCACCTGCGACTCCAACCGGCTGGAGGTGCCGAGGCGCACGGAATCGCGGACCCGGGTGCCCGCTGGTGCCGTCGGACTCGCCGGTGCCTTCAGCGGCGTCTACCCCCGCGAGTCGCCAGGCGGCTGGCAACTCATCGGGCGTACCGAGTTGGAGATGTGGCGGGTGGACCGGGACCCGCCCGCGTTGCTGCGTCCCGGCGTTCGAGTCAGGTTCCAGGAGGTCACGTGAACGACGGGTTGGAGGTGCTCGAGCCGGGCCTGCTCGCTACGGTCCAGGATCTCGGGCGCCCCGGCCTCGCCGCGATCGGGGTCGGCGTTTCGGGTGCGGCCGACCGCGGCGCACTAAGGCTGGCCAACCGGCTCGCGGGCAACGAGGAGGACGCGGCGGCCGTCGAGGTGACCATGGGTGGCTTCGCCGCGCGGGCCCTGCGCGACCTCACCGTGGTCATCACCGGGGCGACCTGCCCGGTGTCGGTCGACGGCAGGGGAGCGGCGACCAACACGGTGCTGCGGGTGCCGTCGGGTTCGGTGCTGCGGCTGGGTATGACGACCAAGGGGCTGCGCAACTACGTGGCCGTGCGCGGCGGTGTCGCCGTCGAGCCGGTGCTGGGTTCGCGTTCGACCGACGTGCTCGCGGGGCTGGGCCCCGAACCGCTGCGGGCGGGCACGGTACTGCCGGTCGGGCCACCGCCCGGTGACTGGCCGCCCATCGGCTTCGCACCCGTTCGTGAGCCACCCGCCGACGAACTGGTGCTGGGTGTCGTGGCGGGTCCGAGGGACGACTGGTTCGCCGACGAAGCGCTCGCCACCCTGCTGTGCTCGCCGTACGAGGTCACGGCACAGAGCAACCGGGTCGGCATCCGGCTCGACGGGCCGGCCCTGCCGAGAGTGCGGGACGAGGAGTTGCCCAGCGAAGGCATGGTTGCGGGCGCGCTGCAGGTGCCGCCCTCGAGCAGGCCGACACTGTTCCTCACCGACCACCCGGTGACCGGTGGCTACCCGGTGATCGCCGTGGTCGTGGCCGCCGACGTCGACAAGGCGGCGCAGGCCCGTCCGGGGATGCGGCTGCGATTCGCACTGCTGAAGACAAGGTTGAGAAGAAGATGAGGCCGTGATGCTCTCGCCCGCCGAAGCAAGGCAGAAGTTCAGGACGGGCCTTCGGGTACCGACATCCGGTTACTGCCCGGGATGGACGCAGGCCAACCTGCTGAGCCTGCCCCGCGACCACGCCTACGACTTCCTGCTGTTCGCCCAGCGCAACCCGAAGGCGTGCCCGGTGCTCGACGTGACAGAGCCGGGGCAGACCAGCGCCTCCATCTTCGCCGGGGACCTGCGCACCGACCTGCCGGGCTACCGCGTCTACCGGGACGGGCAGCTGGTGGACGAACGCACCGAGGTCACGTCGCTGTGGCGGGACGACCTCGTGTCGTTCCTCATCGGGTGCAGCTTCACCTTCGAGGCGGCGTTGCAGCAGGCGGGGGTGCCGGTGCGGCACATCGACATGGGGACCAACGTGCCGATGTACCGCACGAACCGGGAATGCAGGCCCGCCGGGGCGCTTTCGGGCCCACTCGTGGTGTCGATGCGCCCCGTCGCGGCCGAACTCGTGCCCACGGCGGTGCGGGTGACCTCGCGTTACCCGGCCGTGCACGGCGCTCCCGTCCACGTCGGAGCCCCCGGCCTACTGGGCATCGAGGATCTGGCCTGCCCCGACTTCGGAGACGCAGTGGAGATCCGGCCCGGTGAGGTCCCGGTGTTCTGGGCGTGCGGGGTGACGCCGCAGGCGGCCGTGATGCGTTCCAGACCGCCCTTCGCGATCGCACATGCGCCAGGGCACATGGCGATCACCGACGTGCGCGACTGCGAGTTCCAGGTGCCTTGAGAGCTGTCAGTGCTGCTCTTCGAGTGCGGCGCTGACGATGGCGAGTGCTTCCTTGCCGGACAACCCGAGGCCGCGAGTGGTGGCGGCGTACTGCGCGGCAGCCTCGCGTGCTCGCCGCCTGCTCTCGTCGCCGGAGGAACCCACGAAACTGCCCGCGCGGCCCCTGGTCTCGATGAGTCCGGCCTCCTCCAGTTCCCGGTAGGCCCGCGCGATCGTGTTGGGGGCGATCCCGAGGTCGGCGGCCAGCTGCCGCACCGTGGGCAGTTTGCTGCCCACCGCGAGCGTGCCGTCGTTGATCTGTCTGGCGAGAACGGAGCGGACCTGCTCGTACGGCGGGGTCCTCGCCGCCGGGTCGATCTTGACGATCATCGGTGGACGGCCGTGCCGGTCGCGAGCAGGCCACGAGGCCGCTCCGCTGCGTACGAGATCACCTTCACACTCCCGTTTTGCCGTTCGTGGTGTCAGCCAAGGTGACGCGGCGATCGTCGGCAAGTCAAGCCTGGTCAACGCCGATCGAGCGCCGATCGAGCGCCGCCGCGATCAACTCCGTCAGGTTCTCGGTTCCCTGCGGCAGCGCGTGCACCGGCCACCAGCGGAGGTCGTCGGACTCGTCACTGGCCATCGGCCGCGCTCCCCGCGGAGCCCGCACCACGAACTGCACGTCGAAGTGCCGGGTCGGCACGCCCAGCGAGCACGTGATCGGGTGCACGTCGAGCCGGAGGGGCTCGGGGTCCAGCGTCAGCTCCTCGATGCCGGACTCCTCGCGAGCCTCCCGCAGCGCGGCGGCCGCCAGCGAGGAGTCCTCGGGCTCGCAGTGGCCTCCCAGTTGCAGCCACTTGCCGACCCGGGGATGCAGGGTGAGCAGCACCCGCTCGCCCGGCTCGTCCAACACCACGGCCGAGGCGGTCAGGTGCCCCGGGACGCACGATCGCGCACAGGCGTCCTCCCGCGCCGCGAGGAAGCCGAGGTAGCTTTGCCGCAGCGACTCCTGGGCGGGCTCGTGGGGGCGCCACGCGCGAAGCGTCGCGGTGGCATCGGTGTGTAGCGCGCTCACCATTCGAGCAGACCCTCGTCCGGTTCCCGTGGCTCGCGCGGGTGTCGCGGCCCGGCATGGTGCCCGATGGCGACCGCGCCCAGCGGCTGCCACGACGAGTCCAGTCCCAACGTGGTACGGACCACTTCCGGCGCGAAGATCGTCGAGGAGATCCAGCACGAGCCGAGGCCCTCGGCGGCGAGAGCCACCAGCAGGTTCTGCACCGCCGCCCCGCCCGCGACGGTGAACATCGTGTGCTCACAGGCGTTGCGCCGCTCGTCCGGGTAGTCGTGGGCGCCCTCCGGCACCAGGAACGGCACGATCACCTCGGGTGCCTCGAACAGCACATCGCCCCTGCGCAGCCGCTTGGCGATCTGCTCGTCGGTGAAACCGTCGCCGATCAGGTCGGCCCGCCACGCGTCCCGCATCGCCTCCAGCAACTTGTCCCGCTGCCCACGGTTGCGCAGCCAGCCGAAGCGCACCGGCCGGGTGTGGTGGGGCGCGGGCGCGGTGAGCGCCGCCGCCACAGCTGCGCGCACCAGTTCCGGAGCCACCGGCTCGTCGGTGAACTCCCGCACCGACCGGCGCAGCAGCACCGCCTCGCGACGCCCCTGCGCGATTGCCTCCGCCGTGCCGAGCCGGAACAGGTCCTCCTCCACCGGCCGCACCAGATCGCGGGCCCTGGCGGTGCCGTCGCCCACGGTCAGGCCGCGAACGATCGCGACCGGCGTGCCACCGAGCTTGCCCTTCACCAGGTCCGCGGCGGCCGCCACCTCGTCGGCCACCGCCACCTCGGTGACGGCCAGCTCGTTGCCCTGCCCGTCAACGGCTCCGGCGTAGGAATGCAGCACCCGCAGGCCCGATGACCCGATCGCGAAGTCGGTCTGGCCGAGCCGCCAGGCCCTGCCCATCGTGTCGGTGACGACCACGGCGACCTCGACACCGAGCCGTTCGCGCAACCCGGAGCGCAGCGCCGCCGCCGACGCGTCCGGGTCGGCGGGCAGCAGCGCGATCGCGTCGCCCGCGACGTTGGAGGCGTCCACACCCGAGGCGGCCTGCACGATCCCAAGCGGGTTCTCGGTGATCAGCGTGCGACCCATGCGGGCGATGACCCGCACCGACTCCTCGTCGATCAGCGCGCGCCGGGCGGCGTCGCGTTCCTCGGGGTCGGTCGGCACGGTGACCAGCCTGCCCTCGACCTTCGACACGACCTTGCTGGTGACCACCACGACGTCGCCCGAGCGCAGCCACGGCGCCTGCCGCGCGATGGCGCCCGTCAGGTCGTCGCCCGGCCGGAACTCGGGCAGTCCCTCGACCGCCATGATCTCCAGCCTCGGCGCCGCATGGTCAGTCAACGTCCACTCCAGACAAGTCCAGCGCGGCGAGTGCCATCTTCACCGTCGCGTCGACGCCGGACATCAGCAGCGGAACGGCCCTGACCGCCACTCCCGGCACGTCGACCGACTCGCCCTCGTGTACCAGCCACCCGTCGAGCAGCCCTTCCTCCGACGTGTGCCTCGAGCCGTAGAGCCTGCCGACGGCTTCCGCCGAGGTTTCCAGTCCGATCGCGGTGAGGCACGCGTCGGCCATCCCGCGCAGCGGCCTGCCGCCGATGATCGGGGAGACGCCGACGATCCCGGCCTCGGTCTTGCGCAGCGCCTCCCGCACCCCGGGAACCGACAGCACGGTGCCCACCGAGACGACCGGGTTCGAAGGCGCGAACAGCACGGCGTCGGCCTCGGCGATCGCCTTGAGCACACCGGGAGCCGGAGTGGACTCCTCAGCGCCGACCGCGACGATCGAGTGTGCGCGAAGCGACGCGCGGTAGCGCACCCACCATTCCTGGAAGTGCAGCGCCTTGCGCTGCCCTGGCACGTCCGGGTCGTCCACGACCACGTGGGTCTCCACCCGGTCGTCGGTCATCGGAAGCAGCCTCGCCCCTGGACGCCACCGGTCGCACAGCGCCTCGGTCACCGCCGAGAGCGGGTAACCGGCGCGCAGCATGCGGGTGCGGACCAGGTGTGTGGCGATGTCCTTGTCGCCGAGGGAGAACCAGGTGGGCTCCGCACCGTAGGCCTGGAGTTCGGCCTTGACCGTCCAGGTCTCGTCCGCGTGGCCCCACCCCCGGTCTGGGTCGATCCCGCCGCCGAGGGTGTACATGCACGTGTCCAGGTCCGGGCAGACCCGAAGGCCGTGCATCCACACGTCGTCACCGGTGTTGACGATCGCGGTGACCTGGTGAGGTGACTCGCCCTCGCCGACCGGCGGCAGCCCGAGCGCGGCCTTGACCCCGAGGAGGAAACGCGCCCCGCCGACGCCGCCCACAACAACGACAACCTTCACGGTGCCCGATCCTGCCACGCCCCGGTAGGAACCCAGTAACGGTAACGGTGGTGCTCGCGGAAACCCAGGCGCTGGTACAACGCCAGCGCACCGCCGTTACCCACGGCGACCTGCAGAACGCAGCGAGTAGCACCGTGGTCGTACCCCCACGCCGCGATCCGCCGCATGAGCCCGCCGGCGATACCGCGCCTGCGCAACCGCGGCCGCACCGCCAGCCGCGCGACGTGCAGCAGGTCGCCGACCACGGCGCCGCGTACCGCCGCCACGGTGTCCGCTTCGTGCTCGACCAACCCGAAACCGACGCGGGCACCGCTGGTCAGCACGTGCCGCTGTGCCTGCGTCGGCCGCGGCGAATCCACCGCCAGCTCCCACCAGCCCGCGGTGGGCGCGTCCAACACCCGCATCCGCGAATCGCCCGCCTCGCCGCCTTGCCCGGTCGGCCCCACCAGAACCGATACCTCGCAACCAGCGGCGTGTTCGTGGTAGGGCCGCCACCCCGACCGCCGTAGGTCGGACTCGACCGGATCGCCGTGGATCGCCTGCACCACAGGCTTGAGGTGCTGCGCGTGGGCGAACTCACATACTTCGTCGAGTGCGCTGGTGATCGCGATTCCGGGGTCCGAAACCGCCAGAGCGCTGTTGGCACGGGCGGTGAAGGGAACCCGTTCGGTACCGACCCGATCCGTCGCGGCCCGCAGCCGCCACCCGCCGAGCCTTCGCTCGATCAGCGCCCGCCACGCGTCGGCGCATGCGTGTTCGATGTGCTCGGCCTCGTTCACGACTAGATTGGTATCAAAAGCCCAGTAAGGAGGGCCGATGAGTATCGGGCGCAAGGACGATCGCCACAACGCCGACCTGGTGCGGGAGATCTCCGACAGCTTCGCCAGAGCCGTCGAAGGCGAGTCCGAACCGGCGGACGAGCCCGGCACCGAACCGGCCGAACCCAGGCCACGATTCGTGATTACCGGTGACAAACGCTTCCCTCCCCGTTGAGGGGCCTCGGCTTAGGATGCGTGACGAGACAGCGTAGTGTCCGGCAACCAGTCGGACTGAAACCACCAGCAGGAGAGCGCAGTGACCTATGTGATCGCCGAGCCCTGCGTCGACGTGCTCGACAAGGCGTGCATCGACGAGTGCCCCGTCGACTGCATCTATGAGGGCGAGCGGATGCTCTACATCCACCCCGACGAGTGTGTCGACTGCGGAGCCTGCGAGCCGGTCTGTCCGGTGGAAGCGATCTACTACGAGGACGACGTGCCCGACGAGTGGAGCGCCTACACCAAGGCCAACGTCGACTTCTTCGACGAACTCGGCTCTCCCGGCGGGGCGTCCAAGGTCGGCAAGACGGCTCACGACCCGCAGTGGATCAAGGACCTGCCCCCGCAGGGCGAATGAGCAGCCCTCGGCTGCCCGACTTCCCCTGGGATTCGCTGGCCGAGCAGAGCCGACGCGCGCGGGCTCACCCCGGCGGCATCGTCGACCTGTCCGTGGGGACACCGGTCGACCCGGTGCCCGAACCCGTGCGCGAGGCACTGGCCTCGGTGTCGGACATCCCCGGTTACCCGACCACCCACGGCACGGCCGCGTTGCGATCGGCCGCGGTGGAGGCGCTGGGCCGAAGGCACGGCGTCGAGGGCATCGACCCAGATGCCGTGCTTCCCACGATCGGGTCGAAAGAACTGGTCGCCTGGCTGCCCACACTGCTGGGCGTGAAGCCCGGCTCGATGGTGGTCATCCCCGAACTCGCCTACCCCACCTACGAGGTGGGCGCGCTGCTGGCGGGCGCTTCGGTGCTGCGCTCGGACGGGGTGACCGCCGTCGGCCCCGGAAGGCCCGCGCTGCTGTGGCTGAACTCACCGTCCAATCCGACGGGGCGCGTGCTCGGCCTCGAACACCTGCGAAAGGTCGTGCAGTGGGCACGAGAGCGAGGCACCATCGTCGTCTCCGACGAGTGCTACCTCGCGCTCGGCTGGGAGAGCGAGCCCATCTCGATACTGCATCCCGATGTCCACGATGGACGCATGGACGGCCTGCTCGCCGTCCATTCGCTTTCGAAGTCGGCGAACCTGGCCAGCTACCGCGCGGGGTTCGTCACCGGCGACCCCGTGCTCGTGCGTGACCTGCTGGCCGTGCGAAAGCACGCGGGCATGATCGTGCCGAGGCCGGTGCAGGAGGCCATGACCGTGGCGCTGCGTGACGACACCGCACTGCGCGAGCAGCGGGAACGCTACGCGAACCGGCGCGCGGTGTTGCGCTCCGCGCTGGAGAAGGTGGGATTTCGCGTCGACTACTCCGAGGCGGGCCTGTACCTGTGGGCCACCAGGGACGAGGACGCGCGCGCGAGCGTGGACTGGTTCGCCCGGCACGGCATCCTCGTCGCACCCGGTTCCTTCTACGGCCCGCGTGGCAGCAGGCACGTGCGGGTCGCACTGACGGCCACCGACGAGCGCGTGGAAGCCGCCGCCGCCCGGCTGGCCGAGGCCTAGCGGCGGCCCCGGTCAGTCGTTGGCGTGCAGGGCCGCGTTGAGTTCGACACCCGCGCCCGCGCGGGACACGACCTCGACGGCACCCGTGGTCGAGTTACGACGCAGCAGCGCACCGGAGAGGCCGGACAGTTCCCTGGCCTTCACCGACTTGCCCGCCACGGTGACCTTCGTCCCAGCCGTGATGTAGAGGCCTGCCTCGACGACACAGTCGTCGCCGAGCGAGATGCCGACACCACCGTTGGCCCCGATCAGGCAGCGCTCGCCGATCGAAATCACTTCCTTGCCGCCACCGGAGAGGGTGCCCATGATCGAGGCGCCGCCGCCGATGTCGGTCCCGTCGCCGACCACGACACCGGCCGAGATTCGGCCCTCAACCATCGAGGCACCCAGCGTGCCCGCGTTGAAGTTGACGAATCCCTCGTGCATCACGGTGGTGCCACTCGCGAGGTGAGCGCCGAGGCGCACCCGGTCGGCATCGGCGATCCGCACGCCGGAGGGCACGACGTAGTCCACCATGCGAGGGAACTTGTCGACGCCGTACACCGTCACCGGTCCGCGCGCCCGTAGCCGCATCCTGGCCGCCTCGAAACCCTCAATGGGGCAGGGGCCGTGGTTGGTCCACACGACGTTGGACAGCAGGCCGAACACACCGTCCAGATTCTGCCCGTGCGGGCGGACCAGCCGGTTGGAGAGCAGGTGCAGCCGCAGGTAGACGTCGTGGGCGTCGGCGGGGGGCTGCGAAAGCGAGGCGATCGAGGTGCGCACGGCCACCACCTCGACCCCACGGTCGCCGTCGGGGCCGAGCAGCGCCGAGACCGAATCCCCGAGCAGCTCCTCGGCCTGTGCCTCGGTCAGTCGCTCGGTGCCGCCCGATGCCGCGGCCGTCAGCTTCGGGTGCGGGAACCAGGTGTCGAGGACGGTCCCGTCGCCGGTCACGGTCGCAAGGCCGACGCCGGTCGCGCCGGTCGTATCTGGGTTGGGGGTCTGCTCGCTCACGGCCGTTACGGTAACCGTTGCTCAGCTCGGCTGTGTCGTCACGTCCGGCAGCGCTGACACCTCTCGCCGCACCGCCTCCAGCGCGGTCGCGATGTCGGTGAGCGCGGTCGAGCACGGCCGGCCGCCACCCTGGGCGCAGCCGTTGTCGCGGTAGGCGGCGATGCCCGAGGCGAGTTCGTCGGCCGCTCGGTTGAGCTCGCCGCCCGCCGCGTCGACGAAGCGCCGCGCCGTTTCCGGGACGCTGGCCACTTGGGTCACGTATTTCTCGCAGTCGGGCGCTGGCACCGACTCCGGGGACCGGAAGCACTCATCGGCGCTCAGCGCGTTCAGTTTGACCGTGAGCGCACCCGGGCCAGGGTCCTGCGGCTGCTGCTCGGGCATGGGGCCTGCCTCGCGGGAACACCCCGCGATCGTCAGCAACACCGCGACAACGGCGGCCGCGGCAACTGTCATGCGCACGGCAACACCGTACGCACCCTCGCGCTACGGTTCGGACATGCCCTCACTCGACTTGCGTGCCGACCCCGTGGATCTCACCGAGGCGCTGGTGAACATCGCCAGCGTCTCCGGAACCGAGGCCGAGATCGCCGACGCGGTGGAGGTGGCGTTGCGTGCGCAGGCGCCGCACCTGCAGGTGGTGCGCCACGGCGATGCCGTGCTGGCGAGGACGTCGCTGGGCAGGCCGAGCCGCGTGGTGCTCGCAGGACACCTCGACACGGTGCCGGTCAACGACAACCTGCCGCTGACACGCACCGGCTCCGGCGTGGAGCAGCTGCTGCACGGGTTGGGCACGGTGGACATGAAGGGCGGCGACGCGGTGCTGCTGCACCTGGCGGCGACGCTCACCGAGCCGAGGCACGACCTGACGTTCGTCTTCTACGACTGTGAGGAGGTCGAGGCCGACCGCAACGGCCTCGGCCGCATCGAGCGCGAGCTGCCACAGTGGCTGCGGGGTGACCTCGCCGTGGTCGGCGAGCCGTCCAACGGTGTGATCGAGGCGGGGTGCCAGGGCACCATGCGGGTCGAGTTGCGGACCGAGGGCAGCCGGGCACACACCGCACGGGCTTGGATGGGTGTCAACGCCATCCACACCCTCGCCGAGCCGCTACGCAGGCTCGCCGACTACCGGCCGCGCGAGGTGGAGATCGACGGGCTCACCTACCGCGAGGGGCTGCAGGCGGTGCGGGTGTCCGGCGGGGTGTCGGGCAACGTGGTGCCCGACAGCGCCGTGCTGGTTGTGAACCACCGCTTCGCCCCCGATCGCGGCGTCGAGCAGGCACGCGCACACCTCGCGGAGGTGTTCGACGGCTTCGAGCTGACCGTGGTCGACAGTTCGGCCGGGGCACTGCCGGGGCTGTCCGCTCCCGCCGCCGCCGAACTCGTCGCCGCTGCGGGCGGAAGGGTGGCGCCGAAACTGGGCTGGACCGACGTGGCGCGGTTCGCGGCGCTCGGCATGCCCGCCGTGAATTTCGGGCCCGGTGACCCGACCCTGGCTCACACCAGGCAGGAACACGTCGCCGCGTGCGAGATCTCCTCGGTGTTCGAGGTGCTGAGGTCGTTCCTGTCGGCATGACTCTACGCTTGGCGCTGTGAGCGAGGCGACGCGTGATGTCCGAGGCGACAACGAACACCCACCCGAGCGCCACCGGGGTCCTGTCGTGCTGCGCAGGGGGCGGCAGGCTGAGGACACCACCACGGATCAACGCCTGCTCGACTCGAGGGGCCCCAGCGACTGGGTGCACACCGACCCGTGGCGGGTGCTGCGGATACAGGCGGAGTTCGTCGAGGGGTTCGGCGCGCTGGCCGAGGTGCCGAGGGCGGTCACGGTGTTCGGCTCCGCGCGCACACCGCGTGACCACCCGGAGTACCAGCTGGGCCGCGACATCGGTGGCGCGCTCGCCAATGCCGGCTTCGCCGCCATCACCGGCGGCGGACCCGGCTCGATGGAGGCGGTGAACCGGGGCGCGTCGGAAGCGGGCGGGCTGTCCATCGGCCTCGGTATCGAGCTGCCGTTCGAGCAGGGGCTCAACCCGTGGGTCGACCTCGGCGTGAACTTCCGCTACTTCTTCACACGCAAGACCATGTTCGTCAAGTACGCGCAGGCCTTCATCTGCCTGCCGGGCGGTTTCGGCACGCTTGACGAGCTGTTCGAGGCGCTCACGCTGGTGCAGACCAAGAAGGTGACGAAGTTCCCCGTGGTGCTGTTCGGCTCGGCCTACTGGGGCGGGCTCTACGACTGGGTGCGCGGAACGGTGCTGTCGGAGGGGAAGATCGGCGACCGGGACGCGGCCTTGCTGCACGTCACCGACGACATCGACGACGCGGTCGGCGTGGTGCTCGAGGCGTACAAGGCCTGGGAGGACACGCACTAGTGGATCGACTCTGTGTCTTCTGCGGCTCCTCGAAAGGCGCCGATCCCGGTTACGCCGACGACGCCGCCGCGCTCGGCAGGCTGCTGGCGCAGCGCGGCATCGGCGTCGTCTACGGCGGCGGCCAGGTAGGGCTCATGGGGGTGGTCGCCGACGCCACACTCGCCGCGGGTGGTGAGGTGATCGGTGTGATCCCCAAGCACCTGATGCGGGAGGAGATCGCACACGCCGGGCTCACCCAGCTACACGTCGTGGAGGACATGCACGAGCGCAAGGCGATGATGGCTGCGCTTTCGGACGGTTTCGTGGCGCTGCCGGGCGGCGCGGGCACGCTCGAGGAACTGTTCGAGGTGTGGACCTGGGCTCAGCTCGGGCTGCACGCCAAGCCCGTCGGCCTGCTCGACGTGCGCGGCTACTACCGCGAGCTGCGCGGTTTCATCCAGCACATGGTCGACGAGGGGTTCCTGAACCGGGCAAGCCGAAAGCTGCTGACCATCGAAACCGACGCCGTCGCGCTGCTGGACGCCTTCGCCCGCCACGATGCCCGGCCGGTCGACAAGTGGGCGGACTGAGTCGCCGCGTGAACGAGCAGTGGTTCGCCAGGCGCACCTGGCAGTCGCCTGCGTGGACGCCCGAGGAGTTGTCGCGCGCGAAGGGGCGGCGCACCGTGTCGGTCGTGCTGCCCGCGCTGAACGAGGAGGCGACCGTCGGTGACGTGGTGGCGTCGGTGCGCCCGCTGCTGGGGTCGCTCGTCGACGAACTGGTGGTGATCGACTCGGGGTCCACCGACGGCACCGCGGCCGCCGCGGCGCAAGCCGGTGCGAGGGTGGTCGACCGCGAGGACGTGCTGCAGGACTGGAAGCCGCTGCCGGGTAAGGGTGAGGTGCTGTGGCGCTCACTGGCCGCCACCTCGGGTGAACTGGTCGTCTTCTTGGACTCCGACCTGGTCGAGCCCGATCCCGAGTTCGTGCCGTCGCTGCTGGGCCCGCTGCTGTGCGCGCCCGGCGTCGAGCTGGTCAAGGGCTTCTACCGCAGGCCGCTTCGGCTGGAGACCGACGAGTTCGGTACCGGCGGTGGCCGGGTCACCGAACTGCTGGCCCGGCCGCTGCTGGCCGCGCTGCGGCCGTCGCTTTCCTGGCTGGTGCAGCCGCTGGGCGGCGAGTACGCGGCCACGAGGCGGCTGCTGGAATCGGTTCCGTTCGCCACGGGCTACGGTGTGGAGATCGGGTTGCTGCTCGATGCCGAGGCGCGGTACGGGCTGGACGCACTCGCACAGGTGAACCTCGGCGTGCGCAAGCACCGCAACCGCTCGTTGCAGCAACTGGGCGTGATGGCACGGCAGATTCTGAGCACCGCGCTCGACAGGTGCGGTGTCGCCGAACCAGGTGCCGAGGAACTGACCCAGTTCGTGCAGGTCGCGGGCCAGTGGGTGGCGGATGTCAAGCAGGTGCCCGTACTCGACCGGCCTCCGATGCGCGAGGTGCTGGCGACGCACACGTGAGGCGGCGGGGTATGTCACGATCGTGCTGTGACCACCGCGCTCATGTACCTGTTGGTGATGCTGCTTGTGGCGGCCGTGGTGTTCCTGGTCGCGGCCGTCGTGTTCGGCCGTGGCGAGGAACTCGCTCCGCTGGCGCCGGGCAGCTCGCCGACGCGGCTGCCCGCGCAGGACATCACCGGCGACGACATCCGGAGCGTGAAGTTCCAGCTGGTGCTGCGCGGCTACAAGATGGCCGAGGTCGACTGGGTGCTCAACCGGCTGGGTGTCGAACTCGACGACCTGCGGGCGAAGGTCGCCGAGCTGGAGGCCGAGCTGGCCGAACGGAGCCGAGGTGCCGCGCGATGAGTGACCTCGTCGCCTCGGTGGAGGTCGCCGCGCCCGCGGGCACGACCTGGCTGGCGCTGACCGACTGGAACCAGCAGGGCCGGTGGATGCTTGGCACCGAGGTGCGCGTGGTGTCCGGTAACGGCCGCAGTGTCGGCTCCCGCATCGAGGCGTTCACGGCGGTGGCGGGCATCGGGGTGAAGGACCAGATGGAGATCACCAGCTGGGAGCCGCCGGTTCGCTGCACGATGCGGCACCTCGGGTCGGTTGTGCGCGGCACGGGCGCCTTCCACGTGCAGGCCAAGGGTCCGCAGCGATCGGTGTTCATCTGGTCGGAGCACCTGACGCCGCCGTTCGGCATCCTCGGCAGGCTCGGCTGGCCGGTGGTGCGACCTGTGTTCGCTCTCGGCCTGCGGCACTCGATGCGCAACTTCGCCCGCTTCGCCGAGTCCTACGTGGTGGGCGAGTGAACCCCGAACTGCTCGGCTCCGACGGGATGGCCCGCTGCGCCTGGGGCAACTCGGCACCCGACTACGCCGCCTACCACGACACGGAATGGGGAGTGGCGCTGCGTGGACAACGCCAGCTGTTCGAACGGCTGTCACTGGAGGCGTTCCAGTCGGGGCTTTCCTGGTTGACGATCCTGCGCAAGCGCGAGGGCTTCCGAAGCGCCTTCGCCGGTTTCGACCCCGAGCGCGTCGCCGCCTTCACCGACGACGACGTCGATCGGCTGCTCGCGGATGCCTCCATCGTGCGCAACCGGGCGAAGATCCGGGCCACCGTCAACAACGCAAGAGCGGTACTCGCCCTGGACGCCCCGCTGGACGAACTGCTGTGGTCGTTCGCGCCGGACTCCGGGACGCGGCAGCGGCCACGCTCGATGGCCGAAGTGCCTGCCACGACCCCGGAGTCGAAGGCGATGGCGCGGGAGTTGAAGAAGCGCGGTTTCGCCTTCGTCGGGCCCACCACGTGTTACGCGATGATGCAGGCCGTCGGCATGGTGGACGACCATGTCGAGGGCTGCTTCCGCGCTGCTGCCCGCTGAGCTAGCTGCCCGTGAAGTTGGGCGGGCGCTTGTCCACGAACGCGGCCACCGCCTCGGCGTGGTCGGCGGTGGCGCCAAGCCTCGCCTGGCCCGCGTCCTCCGCCGCCAGTGCCTCGTCGAGCGTGCTGCGTGCCGCCGCCGCCATCGTGGACTTGATCGAGGAGTACGCCGCCGTCGGACCCACCGCCAGCCCGGCGGCCAGCTCGTGCGCCCGCGCGGCGAGGTCCTCGTCGGCCACCACCTCGCTGACCAGCCCGATACGCAGCGCCTCCTCGCTTTCCACTGTCCGGGCCAGCAGCATCAGCTCGAGCGCGCGGCCGTACCCGATGAGCCGTTGCAGCGTCCATGACGCACCCGAGTCCGGTCCCAGACCGACCTTGGCGAAGGCCATCATGAAGTTCGCCGAGCTCGCCGCTATGCGCAGGTCGGCGGCGTAGGCGAGCGCGGCACCCGCCCCGGCCGCGGGCCCGTTGACGGCGGCGATCACCGGCTTGGGCATGTCCACGATCGTTTTGACGATCGGGTTGTAGTGCTCCGACACCGTGCGCAGCGGCGAGTCGTCACCGGCGCGCAGCTTGCCGATGTGCTCCTTGAGGTCCTGTCCCGCGCAGAACGCCTTGCCCGCTCCGGTGAGCACCAGTGCCCTGACTTCGTCCTCGCTCGCCGCCTGCCGCAGCTCCCGCAGCAGCGACTCCTTCAGTTCGACGGTGAGTGAGTTGTACGCCTTCGGCCGGTTGAGCGTCAGCGTGCGCACTCCGCCTGCGTCCTCGCGCCGCAGCACGTCCTCTGTGGTCACTGGTAAAACCCTTCGTCGTAGGCGTTGCCCCGAGAGTCTGACAGGCCAGTGAGCCGCATACCAGCGGCGATGTGCCGACGCTAAGATCGGTCCGCGTTCGCGGCCGACTGCCGATGGGGGACAATGGTCAAAGACCCGGTTGCTTTGGCGAGCGCGACCCGGGCGCGCTGGTTCAGACGGAGGGAGCACGCTATGGCGGCCATGAAGCCCCGGACCGGAGATGGTCCCCTTGAGGTGACTAAGGAGGGGCGGGGCCTCGTGATGCGCGTACCACTCGAGGGTGGTGGGCGACTCGTCGTCGAGCTGTCGGCCGAGGAGGCCAAGGATCTCGGTGCGGCCCTTCAGGAGGCCACCAGCTGACCCTTCCCTATTGACCGCCCGCCAGCGTTGACCTCGTTTCCGGCTGGCTCCACCTGACTGTGCCTGGAGGCCGTCGATGGCGCGCTCCCCGCTGCCCTCCATCCCCACCCGCCTTACCGACGTGGAGGTGGTAGGTGCCGCCCGCCGTGGGATCGCTTTCGCGGTGGTGGTGCCTTCCGGGGCCGACACCGAGTACACCGAGGTCATGGACCGCCTGCGGGCCACGGGCAAGGCCGCGGAGGTAAGCCTGCTACCCGGTCCCGACGGGCCGCGGTGGCTCGTCGGCGTCGGGGACGGCACCGCGAGGGACTACCGCGCGGCAGGCGCCGCGTTCGTCCGCGCGGCGGCGGCCGACGCGGGCGAGGGCGGCGACGCGGCGGGCAGGCGAGGCTCGATCACGGTGCAGGTCGAGCTACCGGCGCAGGCGGGTCCCGACCACTACGGCCAGTTCGCCACCGGCGTGCTGCTCGGCGGCTACCGGTACCGGGTGAGCATGCAAGACGGCGCGGCAGGCGTGCGCAAGGTGCGGCTGGTGGCGCCGACGGCGGACGCCGCGCAGCCGTACGCGGATGCGGTGAGCAGGGCGTGCGAGCTTGCGCGGGCGACCGCGCTCGCCCGCGACCTCGCCAACACTCCTTCCAACGTCAAGAATCCGGCCTGGCTCGCCAACACGGCCCAGCGGCTCACCGCCGACCTGCCCGGCCTCACCGTCACCGTGCGCGACGAGCGGTGGCTGGCAGAGCACGGGTTCGGCGGGACCCTCGCCGTCGGCGGTGGTTCAGCGAGCCCACCGCGGCTGATCGAAGCCGTGTACCGGCCTCGCGGTGTGAGGGCACATCTGCTGTTCGTCGGCAAGGGCATCACCTTCGACACCGGTGGTATCTCGGTGAAGCCCGCCGAAGGCATGCACGTCATGCGTACCGACATGTCCGGCGGCGGTGCCGTGCTGGCGGCGATGCGTGCCATCGCGGCACTGCGGCTGAAGGTGCGCGTCACCGCGCTGGTTCCCGCCGCGGAGAACCTCATTTCCGGCTCGGCTTACCGGCCCGGTGACGTCGTGCGGCACTACGGCGGCCGCACAACCGAGGTGACCAACACCGACGCGGAGGGCAGGATGGTGCTCGCCGACGCGCTCGCCTACGGCACCTCGCGCTTCTCCCCGGACCTCGTCGTGGACGTCGCCACGTTGACCGGCGCGATGAAGATCGCGCTCGGGCTGCGGACCGGGGGACTGTTCTCCGGCGACGACGACCTGGCGCAGCGACTGCGGGCAGCGGGCGAGCGGGTAGGGGAGGCGTGGTGGCGGATGCCACTGCCCGACGACCACGCACGTGACGTGCGAAGCGACATCGCCGACGTGCGGCAGGTGCCACCCGGCCCAGGCGGCATCGTGGCGGCGCTGTTCCTGCGGGAGTTCGCGGGCGGGTTGCCGTGGGCTCACCTGGATATCGCGGGCCCCGCACGCTCGGACAGGAACTACGACGAGGTGGTGCCGGGCGGCACCGGATTCGCCGCGCGCACCCTCGTCGAACTGGCTGCCTCCTACGCCTGAACCCTCTGGACCGCCTGAACCGCCGTGCCGAGCACGAAGTCGCGGAACACGGCGACAGCCGGCGGCAACGGCGGCCAGTCAGGCCAGACCAGCCCGAGCGTGCGCGTCACCGGAGGGTCGAGTTGCAGTTCGGTGACCCCGGAAGGGGAGCCGGGCTGGAACTTCGGCAGCAGCGCGATACCCAGCCCTGCCGCGACCAGGCCGCGCACGGTGTCGGACTCCTGACCCTCGAACGCGACGTCGGGCAGGAACCCGGCGCCCGCGCACAGGTCGTCGGTGATCTGGCGCAGCCCGTAGCCGTGTTCCAGCATTACGAAGGCCTCGTGTCGCAGCTCGGTGATCCGCACGCGACCGCGCGCCGCGAGCCGGTGCCCGTCGGGCACGGAAACGAACAGTTCCTGCTCGGCCAGCGGTGCGGAGTCCAGGCCGGGTTCGGCCGGTGGTGGCGCGATCAGAGCCAGATCGACGCTGCCTCCGCGAAGTCGATTCACCACGTCCTGCCGTGAGCCCTGCACCAGGCTGAACCGCACACGCGGGTGACTCGCCCTGAAGTCGGCGAGCAGTGAGGGCACGAGCGAGCGGCCGAGCAGGTGCAGGAAACCCAGCACCACGTGCCCGCGTTCGGGATCGATCTCCTCGCTCGCCCTGCGCACCCCGTCGCCGAGCAGGTCGACGGCGCGCTCGGCGGCGTCGGCGAGCAGCCGGCCTGCCCGGGTGAGGCGCACACCCCTGCCCTGCGGCACGGTCAGCGGGGCCCCGAGTGCCTGACCCAGCGCGGCGATACGCCTGCTGGCGGTCGGCTGCGGGATACCAAGTTCTGCGGCCGCTCGGGTGACGTTGCCGGTGAGCTTCAGCACCCGCAACAGCGCCGCGTTGCCTGCCAGTGCCGTCGTGAGCGGCGCGTTCGAGGAATCATTCACCATGTAATCGATTGTGCAGCTGTCGCGTATTAGACGTATTGATTGGCCGGCTCTAGCGTCCACTGCCGTGGCTGAAACCCCACCACGGCAGCCGGTCTCTCGCCGGGTCACCATCGCGGTCGCTGCCGCGGGGATCTGTTCGTTCGCCCTGCTCTACGCTCCGCAGCCGCTGCTGCCGGGGCTGGCGGAAGCGTTCGCGCTCGGCCCCGCGAGTGCCTCTCTCGTGGTCAGCGTCGCGACGGGTGCTCTCGCTGTGGCGGTGGTGCCGATCGGCGTGCTGTCGGAGTTCGTCGGTCGGCGAAGGGTGATTCTCGCCTCGACGTTGTGTTCGGCGCTGCTCGGCCTCGCGCTGCCGCTGGCCGGCTCCTACGAGGTGCTGCTCGTGCTCAGGGCGTTGCAGGGTGTGGCGATCGCGGGCTTCCCCGGTGTCGCCGCCGCCTACCTCGTCGAACTGCTCGGTGGCGCCGGTGTCAGCGCCGCGGTCGGGGCCATGATCGCCGGGAACACCGTCGGCGGCATGCTCGGCAGGCTGGCCGGTGGTGTCACGTCAGGGGTGTTCGGCTGGCGTGGCGCGCTGGCTCTCGTCGCCGCGCTGTCGCTGCTTTGCGCACTCCTCACCGCTGTCACGCTGCCCCGAGGGGGCCACGGCGGCGAGCGGTTGGGGTCAGGTTCGCCGAGGCAGCTGCGGGCCAGGGCGCGCGGGGTGTTCGCGGGCATGGCCTCGGCGCTTCACAGGCCGTTGCTGCTGGCGCAGTACGCGGTGGCGTTGCTGGCGATGGGCTCGTTCGTGGCTCTGTACAACGCCGCCGGGTTCCGGCTCACCAGCGAACCGCTCTCGCTGACACCCGCGCTCGCGTCGCTGGTGTTCCTCGCCTACGCCATGGGTGCGGTGTCGTCGGCGACCGTGGGCCGAGTCGTGGCCCGATTCGGCCGCCGCCGGTGCCTGCTGATCGCGTTGCTGGTCACGGCATTGGGCGCCGCTTTCACCGTCGCCGATTCGCTGCCGCTCGTCGTGGCCGGTTTCGTGGTGCTCACCGGCGGCTTCTTCGCCGCCCACGCCGTCGCCAACGGCTGGGCCGCCGCCGAAGCACCCGAGCGGGCGCGCGGGCCGGCGGCCAGCCTGTACACGCTGGCCTACTACCTGGGCAGCAGCCTCGGCGGCACCGCGGGAACCGCCGTATACGGCGAAGCAGGTTGGGCCTGGCTGGTCGCCGGTGTAGCACTGTGGCTGGGGTCGGCCGCGCTCGCCGTCCAGCTGGCCTGCCGGGGGCGACCGGATGGCGTGCCGGTCACGAACCCGCGACGGCAGCGGCCAGCAGACCGCTGCCAAGCGGAATGAACACCGGCAGCAGCCGCTCGTCCTCCCGCAACGCGCGAGCCACCTCCCGCAGCGCCAGCAGTTCCGGGTCGCGCCGGGCGTGGTCACCGACCCTGCCGCCTGCCAGCATGTTGTGGAACACGATCACGCCGCCCGGCCGCAGCAACTCGACCCCCACCTCGAAGTAGCCCGGGTACTCCAGCCTGGCGGCGTCGGCGAACACCAGGTCGTAGCCACCGGAGGTCAACCGGGGCAGCACGTCGAGCGCGCGGCCCATGATGAGCCGCATCCGTCCTGCCGCGAACCCGGCGTCGAGGAAAGTCCTGCGGGCGTAGCGGTGAAACTCCGGCTCCAGATCGATCGAGGTGAGCACGCCGTCGGAAGCCATGCCCCGCAGCAGGCACAACCCACTGACCCCGGCGCCCGTCCCGATCTCCACGACCGCCCGCGCCTGCAAAGTGGCGGCGAGGAAACTGAGCGCGGCGCCCACTCCGCACGACACCGGAGGGCAACCCAGTTCACCCGCACGCATCCTCGCCGCTGCCAAGACGTCGTCATCGGGGACGTAGCTCTCGACGAAGTCGCCGAGGTCAACCAGGCCGGTGACGTGCGTCTCGGAGTTCACGCGCTGAGGTTAGCGTGGTCAGGTACCCCAAAGGGGCAACCACGCTCGCTCGCTTGTTCTCAGTCTGCTCTCAGGCTGGTCTCACTAGAACCATAGGCACAGGGGTGAGACTGAAGGCTCCCGAACGGGAACACCCGGCACATCCGCTGCGTTGGCGGAGTAGAAGAGGGGACAGGCCGATGGAGGTGCCTCCGCTGCCGTACGACAGCACGCAGACAGCGACGTTGCCGGTGGAAGGCGAGCTCGGTTGGACGCCACCGTCCTGGGACGAGGTCGTTCGCGAGCACGCCGATCGGGTGTACCGGCTGGCCTACCGGCTCACCGGTAACACCCACGACGCCGAGGACATCACCCAGGAGACCTTCATCCGGGTGTTCCGCTCGCTCGCGTCGTACAAGCCAGGGACCTTCGAGGGCTGGCTGCACCGCATCACCACCAACCTGTTCCTCGACATGGCGCGCCGCCGTGCCCGGGTGCGGATGGAGGGACTGCCCGAGGACACCGACCGCATCGTCGGCGACGACCCGAGCCCCGAACAGGTTTACTCCGACACCCATCTGGACCCGGATCTGCAGGCGGCTCTGGACGAGCTTCCGCCCGAGTTCAGGGCGGCTGTCGTGCTCTGCGACGTGGAAGGGCTTTCCTACGAGGAGATCGGAGCGACGCTCGGCGTTAAACTCGGCACCGTACGCAGCCGCATTCACCGTGGCCGCCAGGCGCTGAAGGCTTCACTCGAGCGTCGCCGCGCGCTGACCCAGGAGGCACAGGTATGAGCGAACACCGGGGATGGGGGCTCCCCGAGTCGCACCTGTTACCGGACGCCGTGGTCGCGTTCGTGGACAAGGAGTTGTCACTCGGCGCTCACGAGCGCGCCGCGACCCACATCGCCCGCTGCGCGGTCTGCGCCGCAGAAGTGGCCGCTCAACGCGCGGCCAGCAGCGCCGTCCGTAGAGCAGGTTCCCCGGCGATCTCGGCCGGGTTCCTCGCGAGCTTGCGCTCGATCCCCCAGCGTACGGAGATCCCCACGGCGCCGGACAGCCTCGCCATCTCCGTGGACGGCCAGTTGGTGGCGGTGCAGCGGCCGGAACGCGTCGCGGGACTGCGGGACGGGTTCGCCCCCGGCGGACTCGGTGACTCGGCCCCGCTGGGAACCTCGCCGAACGTGCTCGGCAGCGGCGAACGGCTCGGCGCGGCACGCCGCCGCGCCGCACAGGGCGCGGGCGTCGTGGTTTCCGGCCTCGTGCTGAGTGCGCTGGCACTGGTCGCTACCTCCAGCGTGGGTGCTCCAGGCGGCGGTACCGCTGAGGTCGGCCGTGACCGGCCAGGCATGCCATCGACCGACGTGCTGGGTGCCCAGTTGCGCGCGAACGCGCCCGCGGCCACCCCTACCACGGCGGTGTCCGCGAGCACGACGACGGCCGCCACCACTACGGCGGCCAAGGCGCCTGCCGCTCCGGTGTTCGGCCCACGCTGACTTCACCGAGCCGACGGCAATATCGAGGTTCTAGGCTTGGCGTATGGTCGCGCCGAGTGATCGCTTGAGCCGTCTAGCCGGGGAAGAATGAACGAGCCACCCAACGCGCACCAGGAGGAGCCGGGCGAGCGGGAGCAGCGGCTACAGCCGCGCCCTGTCGCACGTCCGCCGGTCGATCCCGCGCAGGCCGCCGCGTTCGGCAGACCCCGTGGCGTGGCCGGGTCGTTCGACAGGCTCTACGTTGGCGACACCAGTAGCCGAAACGGTGGCAGGCCGTCGCAGACCGCTCCGCCGGAGTCGCTGGTCGAGGCCTTCGGCAGGCCACAGGACGCTGCCGACGTCGTGTTGCAGCGCCCCCCGGACGACAACGGCTCGGTGCAGCGCGAGGACACCGACGACCCGTTGTGGTCCTCGGCGAGCGATCCGTGGCGCGATCCCGGCGCGCCTGCCGTGCTCGGCGGGCCCGCACTGCGGGATGACGATGACGTCGACGACGAGGAGCGGCCTCGCGGGCCGCTGTTGAGCCTGCCGGAGGTGTTGTTCGGCCGCAGGGTCAAGCCCACCGCCCTGGCGCTGCTCGGTGTCGTGGCACTGCTGGTTGGCGCCGCTGGTGGGCTGGTCGGTTGGGCGGTGGCCAGCGCGGGCGACTCACTCACCGGTGAGCTGAACGTCGCCGAGGCGCAGGCGGGCAAGGAACGTCCGGCGGGCTCCGTGGCCGATGTCGCGGGCCGGGTGGCGCCTGCCGTCGTGTCGATCGAGGTGGAGTCGGGCCAGACCGGTGGCGTCGGCTCCGGCGTGGTCATCGACAAGCAGGGGTACGTGCTCACCAACAACCACGTTGTGTCGGCGGCACGGCGCGACGAGCAGGCCAAGATCATGACGGTGTTCATCGACGGCACCCGCGCGCCCGCGCAGGTGGTGGGCACCGATCCCAAGACCGACCTCGCCGTGCTGAAGGTCGACGTGGCCAACCCTGTCGTCATCGAGATCGGCAGGTCGGCCGACCTCGCGCCCGGCGACTCGGTGATCGCGGTCGGCTCGCCGTTCGGCCTGGCGAACACGGTCACCGAGGGAATCGTCAGTGCCCTCAACCGCCCCGTCACCGCCCCGGGCGAGAACGGCGAGCCAGCCGTGACCTACGACGCGATCCAGACCGATGCGGCAATCAACCCCGGCAACTCCGGTGGCGCGCTCGTCGACTCCACGGGAGCGCTCGTCGGCATCAACTCGATGATCCGCACCGTCGGCAGCGCGGGCGAGGGCGGCAGCATCGGCCTCGGGTTCGCGATCCCGATCGACCAGGCGATCAAGATCAGCGAGGCGCTGGTGCGTGACGGCGCGGTCAAGCACGCCGAACTGGGGGTGAACGCGGCCTCCGTCTCGGCCAACACCTCGCAGGGTGCGCAGGTCCGCAACGTCGTGCAGGGCGGCCCGGCGGCGAAGGCGGGCATCACCGAGGGCGACGTGATCACCAAGGTCGGTGACCGGCAGGTGCGCAACGCGGCCGAACTCACCGTGGCGGTTCGCCAGCACGAGATCGGCCAGGTTGTTCCGATCCGGCTCGTCCGCCAGGGCAGACCCCTTACGGTCGACGTCACCTTGGGTTCAGACTGACGGGGTAGGCTGATCCGATCCGGGGTGCGAGGCGGAGGTTTGGCAGGTGTTCGACAGCATCGGCTGGGGCGAGATCCTGGTCCTGATCATCGCGGGCCTGTTCATTCTCGGTCCGGAGCGGCTGCCCGAGGCGGCGGCATGGCTCGGCAGGAACGTGCGGAAGATGCGGGATTTCGCCACCGGAGCGCGCCAGCAGTTGCGCGACGAGATGGGCCCGGAGTTCGACGAGTTCCGCAAGCCGATCGAGGACCTTCGTACGCTGCGTAGCTTCGACCCCAAGCGGGCGGTGACCCAGCACCTGTTCGACGGTGACTCCGATCCGCTCGGCCTCAACTCGTTCAATGGCAATGGCGCTGGCAACGGCGCCGGCACTGGCAACGGCAGCGCCACGACCGGGCCCGCCAACGGGAGCGCCAAGCCCAACGGTCACCCCGCCGTCGGGCAGCCGCAGTCGCAACCACTGCAGCCGGGCGAGAAGCCACCGGTCGACCCCGACGCCACCTGACCAACCCCGCGAGTCCCCCGCTCCTGCCCGCGAATTCCCCGCTCCTGCCCGCGAATTCCCGCTCCTGCCCGCGAGTTCTGCGTTCCGGTGCCGGGCTGCTCGCATGCCACGCCGGGCGGGCAGCGCAGGCTCGGACGGGCACCCGCGCTGCGCGAACCTGTTCCTATAGGCCTCAACGGCTCCTGCCGCACCCGCACCGCAGAACTCGCAGGCGAGAGTGCAGGACTCGCGGGCGAGAGTGCAGGACTCGCGTGGGGTCGGGTCGGTCAGCGGCCCGTCGGGGTCACGTTCAGCATCATCCCGGCCAGGCCGCGAGCGCGTACCGAAAGCTTGTCGGCGGCGTCGCGCAGCACCTTGCTCGCGGGCGCGTCGGGCTCGGTGAGCACCAACGGGGTACCGGCGTCGCCCTGCTCGCGCAACCGCGGGTCGAGTGGTACCTGGCCCAGTAGCGGAACCTCCGCACCGACCGACTTCGAAAGCGACTCCGCGACGGTCTGCCCACCGCCGGAGCCGAAGATCTCCATGCGGGAGCCGTCGGGTGCCTCGAACCACGACATGTTCTCGATCACACCTGCTACGCGCTGGCGGGTTTGCAGCGCGATAGCCCCCGCTCGCTCCGCGACCTCGGCCGCGGCCTGCTGCGGTGTGGTGACCACGAGGATCTCGGCGTTGGGCACCAGCTGGGCCACCGAGATGGCGATGTCGCCGGTGCCCGGCGGCAGGTCGAGCAGCAGGATGTCCAGGTCGCCCCAAAAGACGTCGGCGAGGAACTGCTGCAGTGCGCGGTGCAGCATCGGGCCGCGCCACACCACCGGGCTGTTGCCAGGGGTGAACATGCCGATCGAGATGACCTTCACACCGTGCGCCTGCGGCGGCATGATCATCTTTTCGACCTTGGTGGGCTTCTCGTCGGCTCCCAGCATGCGCGGCACCGAGTGCCCGTAGATGTCGGCGTCGACCACCCCGACCGAAAGGCCGCGCTCGGCCATGGCGACGGCGAGGTTGACGGTCACGCTGGACTTGCCCACGCCACCCTTGCCGGAGGCCACGCAGTACACCCTGGTCAGCGAGCCGGGCTGGGCGAACGGGATGACCGGTTCCTCCGCGTCGCCGCGCAAGCGTTTGCGCAGCTCGGTGCGCTGCTCCTCGCTCATCACGTCCAGCTCGACGTGCACGTCGGTCACGCCGGGCAGTTCCTTGACGGCCGCGGTGGTGTCGCGGGTGATGGTCTCCTTCAGCGGGCAGCCTGCCACCGTCAGATAGATGGCGACGGTCACTGCGCCGTCCTCGCCGACCGCGATGTCCTTGACCATGCCGAGCTCGGTGATCGGCTTGTGGATCTCGGGGTCCTTGACCTTGTTCAGCGCGCCGCGTACGTCGTCGACGCTGGGGGTCTGTTGCGTGGTGGTCACTGCTCGGACACCGACCTTCTGTCGCTGGCGGTTGCGGTTGCAGTACTCATGCTACGTGCCACCTGCTGGAGATCCTCTCGCAACTTCTCCAGCTCGACGCGCAGATAGTCCCTCGTGACCACCTCGCCGACCGCCAGCCGCAGTCCTGCCAGTTCGCGGGCGAGGTACTCGGTGTCCGCCTTGGTTTGCGCGGCCCGCATCCGGTCCTCCTCCAGCGAGACCCGGTCGCGGTCGTCCTGCCTGTTCTGCGCCAGCAGGATGAGCGGGGCCGCGTAGGCCGCCTGCGTGGAGAACGCCAGGTTGAGCAGGATGAACGGGTACGGGTCCCAGCGCAGGGACGCGGCGGAGAGGTTGAGCGCGATCCAGGCGATCACCACCAACGTCTGCCAGAACAGGTACTTGCCGGTGCCGACGAACCTCGCAAGCCGTTCGGCCGACCGGCCGACCATCTCCGGGTCCACACGGAAGGCGAGCCGTCTCGGCTGGCGTGGTTGGTCCAACCGCCCGCGGGCCAGCAGTTCCGGCATGGTTCATCCTCCTCCGATGCGACGCCCCGGGGCGTCAACCTGTGCCCATGTCGTACAGCCCGGTCTCCCGCCAGCCCTCGGGCAACAGATGATCGAGCACGTCGTCTACCGTCACGGCGCCCACGAGGTGCTCGTCGGCGTCCACGACCGGCGCGCACGCCAGGTTGTAGGCGGCGAAATACCGGGTCACCTCGGTCAGTGACGCCGAAGGGCTGAGGGTGGGCAGATCGGTGTCGGCCGCGGCCGCGACCAGCTCCGCGGGCGGTTCCCTGAGCAGCCGCTGGAAGTGCACACAGCCGATGTATCGGCCGGTCGGGGTGGCGCTCGGCGGGCGACACACGAAAACCATGCTGGCCAGCGGCGTGGTGAGGTCGGGGTTGCGGATGTGGGCCAGCGCTTCCGCCACCGTCGCGTCCGGTGTCAGCACCACCGGTTCGGAGGTCATCAACCCGCCCGCGGTGTCCGAGGAGTACTCCAGCAGCCGCTTCACCGGTTCGGACTCCTCCGGTTGCATCAGGCCCAGCAGCCTGCCCTGATCATCGGGAGCCAGTTCGGAGAGCAGGTCAGCGGCGTCGTCGGGATCCATCGCCTCGAGCACGTCGGCGGCACGCTCGTCGGCGAGGTAGGCGACCAACTCGCGCTGGTCGTCCTCGGGCAGTTCCTCCAGCACGTCGGCCAGCCGCTCGTCGTCCATCGCGTCCACCACCTCGTGCCTGCGTTTCATCGGCAGATCACGCAGGGTGGCGGCGACGTCGACGGCTCGCATGGTGTCGAACAGCATCAGCAACTGTGCGGCGCCCTGCGGCTGGCCGGTGAGATCGGTCAGTCCGAGCCCGGAGATCTCGTTCCACGCCACCACCCGCATCGACGAGCGTCGCCTGGTCAGCCCGATCCCGCCACGTTCCCTGATCGCCAGCTTGCTGAGGACCCAGTCCCGGGTGCGAGTGGGTTCCATGGCGGCGTCCACGACCGTGACCCTGGTCCCGTCCGACCGCAGCGTCGCCCTCGCGTCGAACAGTTGCCCGAGTACCAGCACCTCGTTGGGTCGCTGGTGGAACCGGCGCATGTTGACCGAACCTGTGGCAAGCGTGACCGCGTTCGGCTCTATGGAGGTCACCCGCAGCATCGGCACGAACACCCTGCGCCGGGTCGCCAGCTCCACGACCAGCCCGAGCACGCGAGGGGGCAGCTGGTCCAGCCGCAGGCCGGCGACGATGTCGCGGATCTTGCCGATCGACTCACCGTCGGGGCCGAACACCGGCAGTCTCGCCAGCTGAGCCGCGAAAACCCGGTTGACGGCCGCCATGGGGCCCAGACTAGGCAAGCAGGGTCCGCCTCGCCCGCCGACGAGCTTCAGGTCACGGGCGCGGTGAACGGCAGTGCGCACCGAAGCGACGCCGCCGTGCACAGGTCACGGCGTGGTTTCGACCGCCATGCGGCCGGTCGCCCCGGGGGTAGCATCGACGGACAGGCCTTTCCCTTGCCGGGAGTTCGCCATGCTGATCGAGATCTTGATCGCGGTGGCCGCCGTCGGAGTCGCCGGGCTGGCGGCGAGCGTGCGAGTTGTCAAGCAGTACGAGCGCGGCTTGGTGTTCCGGTTCGGCCGGGTACACCGCGCACCGCGTGAACCGGGGCTTTCCATGATCCTTCCGGGCATCGACCGGATGCGGAAGGTGAACATGCAGATCGTGACGCTGCCGGTTCCCGCTCAGGACGGAATCACCAAGGACAACGTCACCGTCCGTGTCGACGCGGTGGTGTACTTCAAGGTGATCGACCCCGTGCAGGCCATCGTCGGTGTCGAGAACTACCGGTTCGCCATGCTGCAGGTGGCACAGGCCAGCCTGCGCCGCATCATCGGCGAGAGCGTGCTGGACGAGTTGCTCTCCAACAGGGAGCGACTCAACGAGGGGTTGGAGCTGATGATCGACAGCCCCGCGTTGGGCTGGGGTATCCACATCGACCGTGTCGAGATCAAGGACGTGGCGCTGCCTGAGTCGATGAAGCGGGCGATGTCGCGGCAGGCGGAGGCAGAGCGGGAGCGGCGCGGCAGGGTGATCGCCGCCGACGGCGAGTTGCAGGCGTCGGAGAAGCTGTCGCAGGCGGCGGCCCGGATGGCCGACACCCCCTCGGCGCTGCAACTACGGCTGCTCGAGACCGTCGTCGAGGTGGCGGCGGAGAAGAACTCCACGCTCGTGCTGCCGTTCCCGGTCGAACTGCTGCGCTTCCTCGACCGGGCCAACCAGACCGAGGCCGAGCGTGGCGCTGCCCACCCGGACTCCGCGGACACCACCTCTTCGGGCCATACTCATCGGTAACCCAGCGCCGGAACTTCAGCCAACGCCGGCGTCGAGCCACGAAGGGGAGAACCATGGCCCGTCTTGCGCAGACTGCTGGTTTGTCTGATGTGCAGGTGGAGATTTTGTCGACGGTGCGTTCGTTTGTGGACAGGGAGATTATTCCGTGTGCGCAGGAGTTGGAGCGGGGGGATGTGTATCCGGCGGAGATTGTGGCGGGGATGCGGGAGTTGGGGTTGTTCGGGTTGACGATTCCGGAGGAGTTTGGGGGGTTGGGGGAGTCGTTGTTGACGTATGCGTTGGTGGTGGAGGAGATCGCGCGGGGGTGGATGAGTGTGTCGGGGGTGATCAACACTCATTTCATTGTGGCGCACATGGTGGGTCGGTACGGCACGGAGCAGCAGCGGGCGCGGTTGTTGCCGAGGATGGCGTCGGGTGAGGTGCGGGGTGCGTTTTCGATGTCGGAGCCGGATTTGGGGTCGGATGTGGCGGCGATCAGGACGCGGGCTCGGCGGGAGGGGGATGAGTATGTGGTGGATGGGTCGAAGATGTGGTTGACGAATGGGGGGACGTCGAATTTGGTGGCGGTGTTGGTGCGGACGGAGGAGGGCGCGGAGAAGCCGCATGAGAATTTGACGACGTTGTTGGTGGAGAAGCCGGAGGGGTTTGGTGAGGTGGCGCCGGGGCTGACGATTCCGGGGAAGATCGAGAAGATGGGGTACAAGGGGGTGGATACCACGGAGGCGGTGTTCGACGGGTTTCGGGTGGGGGTGGATGCGGTGTTGGGGGGTGTGCCGGGTCGGGGGTTTGGGCACATGATGGATGGGATTGAGGTGGGGCGGGTGAATGTGGCGGCGCGGGCGTGTGGGATCGCGGTGCGGGCGTTTGAGTTGGCGGTGGAGTATGCGCAGCAGCGGCGGACGTTCGGTAGGCCGATCGCGCAGCATCAGGCGATTGCGTTCAAGTTGGCGGAGATGGCGACGAAGGTGGAGGCGGCGCATTTGATGATGGTGAATGCGGCGCGGTTGAAGGATGCGGGGGCGCGTAACGATGTGGAGGCGGGGATGGCGAAGTTGATCGCCAGTGAGTACTGCGCGGAGGTGACCCAGGAGGCGTTTCGTATCCATGGTGGCTATGGCTATTCCAAGGAGTACGAGATCGAACGCCTGATGCGGGAGGCGCCGTTCCTGCTCATCGGGGAGGGCACCAGCGAGATCCAGAAGACCATCATCAGCCGGGGACTCCTGCGCGAGTACAAACTCCGAGACTGACCACCGGCGGCCCTGTCACGGGCGAGTCGCGCCTCGCCGGGTTCGTGTGGTTACGTCCGTGTTGGCAGGATGCGATGATGGGTACCCGCGCCCATGAGCGGCACAGGGCGCATCGGACAGGGCACAGGTGATGATCGTGACCACTCCATTCTCGGGACGCCAGGCGCCCGGCCTCCCGCGGCTGCCGACGCCGCCGTCCGGCTGGCCGATCGGTTCCTACGACACCTACGAGGAGGCTCAACGAGCCGTCGACTACCTCGCCGACAACGACTTCGCCGTGCAGGACGTGACCATCGTCGGCGTCGACCTGATGCTCGTCGAGCGCGTCATCGGCAGGCTTTCCTGGGGGAAGGTACTGGGCACCGGCGCGCTGTCGGGTGCGTGGTTCGGCCTCTTCGTCGGGTTGCTGCTGGGCATGTTCGCCAGCCCGGAGGGCATGTCGTACTCACCCGTGCTTGTCGGCCTCATCGCAGGTGTCTTCTTCGGTGCCGTTTTCGCCGCGCTGAGCTACGCCTCCACACGGGGCCGCAGGGACTTCTCCTCGTCCAGCCAACTCGTGGCCGGGCGCTACGACGTGCTGTGCCAACCACGCAACGCCGAAGAGGGCCGGAACCTGCTCGCCAAGCTCGCCATGGGTTCTGCGGGAGCAAGCTAGCCTCCCTCGGCTGAATCGGTCATGCCGACCGGTTGCGCCGCCGTGATCAACAGGAATAAGTTTCACGGCGCCAATCACGGACGTGTATGCGTCCGTGCGCTCTGAATCTCGTGCACGACGGGGTGCACCACCTCGCCGTCGCGCGGTGGGAGGGAGACCTGATGGGGAAGGTCCGAGCGCGGCGGGGGCGATCGCCCAGTCGCGCCGCAGCACTACTCGGGGCGTCGGTCGTGGGGGCGGGAGCACTCACGGCCTGCGGCTCGGAGGGTGGCAAGCAGATCAACGTCTACTACGCGCCTGAGGACAACTTCCAGACGGTGGTGGACAGCTGCAACGAACAGGCGGACGGTCGCTACCGGATCGTCTACAACAAGCTGCCCCGTGATGCTGACGGGCAGCGCGAACAGATGGTCCGCAGGCTGGCGGCCGAGGACGAGACGATGGACGTCCTTGGTCTGGACGTCACCTGGGTCCCGGAGTTCGCCGAGGCGGGCTGGATCGAGGAATGGACGGGGGCGAACAAGGCCGAGGCCGAGCGCGATGTCCTTGCCGGTCCACTTGAGACCGCCATCTGGGACGGCAAGCTCTATGCCGCGCCGAAGAACACCAACGTGCGGTTGCTCTGGTACGACGACCGCATCACGCCGCAGCCGCCCCGAACCTGGGACGAGATGATCGACATGTCGCGGCAACTCAAGGCGGACGGCAAGCCACACCAGATTCTGTTCACCGGAGCCCAGTACGAGGGGCTCGTCGTCACGTACAACTCGATCGTCGAGTCGGCGGGGGGCCGCATCCTCTCCGAGGACGGCCAGTCGGTGGTGCTCGACCACGGTGCGGTGCAGGCGCTGGAGATTCTGCTCCAGGTCACCTCTTCCGGACTCACCGACCCCTCGCTCACCAACCAGCAGGAAGACGAGGTGCGGCTGGCCTTCCAGCAGGGAAACGGTGCGTTCCAGTTGAACTGGCCGTTCGTCTACGCCGCTTACGCGTCCGAGAAGCCGGACGAGTTGCGTCACTTCAAGTGGGCGCCCTATCCGGGCGTGGGCTCGCCCGACTCAGGCCGCACCACCATCGGCGGTTACAACCTCGCGGTGAGTTCGGCCTCGACACACAAGCCGGAGGCGTTCGAGGCGGCGTTGTGCCTGCGCAGTGCCGAGAACCAGAAGTTCTCCGCGTTGAAGGACGGCGTGCCGCCGACCATCGAGTCCGTCTACGACGATCCGACGCCACTCGATCCGAGCGAGCCCGCCGATCCGGAGAACAACCCGAGCATGGCGACCGAGTACCCGATGAAGGACACGATCCGCGATGAGCTGAAGGACGCCGCCGTGCGCCCGTTGACTCCGGCCTACCAGAACCTGTCCACGGTGATGGCCAAGGTGCTGTCACCGCCGTCGGCCATCGATCCGCAGCGCACGGCCGAGAGGCTGCGCCAGGAGCTCACCGACGCGCTCGACTCGAAGGGCGTGATCCCATGAGCGACACACTGACCAAGGCGCCGGCCCGACCCGAGGAGCAGCGGCCCAAAGCGGTGCTGAGCGAGGGCAAGCGGGCCGAGCGGCGGCTCGGCCTGCTGCTGATCGCACCGGCCGCGTTCGTGATGGTGGCGGTCACCGCCTACCCGATCGCCTACTCGATCTGGTTGTCACTGCAGCGCTACGACCTTCGCTTCCCCGGGGAACGCGAGTTCGTCGGGTTGGACAACTACGTCGCCGTGCTGTCCAACTCCTACTGGTGGACCGCGTTCGGCACCACGATGTTCCTCACGGTGGTGTCGGTGGCCATCGAACTGGTGCTCGGCATGACACTGGCACTGATCATGCACCGCACTCTCGTCGGGCGCGGGTTGGTGCGCACGGTGACGCTGGTGCCGTACGGGATCGTCACCGTCGTCGCGGCGTTCTCGTGGTTCTACGCCTGGACACCGGAGACCGGGTACCTCGCCAACGCGCTTGCGGGCGACGGCGCACCGCTCACGCAGCAGTGGCCGTCGTTGTGGATCATCATCCTGGCAGAAGTCTGGAAGACGACACCGTTCATGGCCCTGCTGCTCATGGCCGGTCTGGCGCTGGTGCCCGACGATCTGCTGAAGGCCGCCGCGATGGACGGGGCGAACGCGTGGCAGCGGTTCATCAGGGTGATGGTTCCGGTGATGAAGCCGGCGATCCTGGTGGCGCTGCTGTTCCGCACGCTGGACGCGTTCCGGATCTTCGACAACATCTTCGTGCTCACCGGCGGTTCGAACGACACCTCGTCGGTGTCCATGCAGACCTACAACAACCTGATCAAGGGGTTGAACCTCGGTATCGGCTCGACGATGGCGGTACTGATCTTCATCTCCGTGGCCATCATCGCGTTCATCTTCATCAAGGTGTTCGGCACCGCGGCACCCGGTAGCGACGAGGGAGGCAAACGCTGATGGCTGCGTCAGGTCTGGGTACGGTCACCACAGCCCGCAAGGCCAGGTGGACGCTGGTCGACATCATCGTCGTGGTCTACGCGCTGGTGCCGGTGTTGTGGATCGTCTCGCTTTCGCTCAAGACGAAGGAGACGCTCAGCGACGGCAACTTCATCCCGAGGGAGTGGACCTTCGACAACTACGCGGACATCTTCGCCACCAACGAGTTCGTCCGTCCACTGATCAACTCCATCGGCATCGCGCTCATCGCCACGCTGATCGCGGTGGTGCTCGCAATGATGGCCGCGTACGCGGTCGCCAGGCTCGACTTCCCCGGAAAGCGCGCGCTCATCGGCGTTTCGCTGCTGATCGCGATGTTCCCGCAGATCTCGTTGGTCACGCCGCTGTTCAACATCGAGCGGGAACTGGGGCTGTTCGACACCTGGCCGGGGCTGATCCTGCCCTACATCACGTTCGCGTTGCCGCTGGCGATCTACACGCTGTCGGCCTTCTTCCGCGAGATCCCGTGGGAGCTGGAGAAGGCGGCGAAGATGGACGGGGCCACGCCGGGGCAGGCGTTTTGGAAGGTCATCGCCCCGCTGGCCGCGCCGGGTGTGTTCACGACCGCGATCCTGGTGTTCATCTTCTGCTGGAACGACTTCCTGTTCGCCATCTCGCTGACGTCCACCGAGGCGTCGCGAACGGTGCCCGCGGCACTGTCGTTCTTCACCGGCACCTCGCAGTTCGAGGACCCGACGGGGACGATCTCCGCCGCCGCCGTTGTGATCACAATTCCCATCATCCTGTTCGTGTTGTTCTTCCAGCGCCGCATCGTCGCGGGGCTGACCTCCGGTGCGGTTAAGGGGTAAGACAAATGGCTGAGATCGTGCTCGACAAGGTGACCAAGCGCTACCCCGACGGGGCGCTCGCCGTGTCCGAGATGGACATCGAGATCGCCGACGGCGAGTTCGTCATCCTGGTCGGCCCCTCCGGTTGCGGGAAGTCGACCGCGCTGAACATGATCGCCGGGCTGGAGGACATCTCCTCCGGCGAGCTGCGAATCGACGGGCAGCGGGCGAACGAGAAGTCGCCCAAGGACCGCGACATCGCCATGGTGTTCCAGTCCTACGCGCTGTACCCGCACATGAGTGTCCGCGAGAACATGGCGTTCCCGTTGCGGCTGGCCAAGGTGGACGACGCCACCGTGCGAAGCAAGGTGGAGGAGGCCGCGAGCATCCTCGACCTGACCCAGCACCTGGACCGCAAGCCGTCCAACCTTTCCGGCGGACAGCGGCAGCGGGTCGCGATGGGCAGGGCGATCGTGCGAAACCCGAAGGCATTCCTCATGGACGAGCCACTGTCCAACCTGGATGCCAAGCTGCGTGGCCAGATGCGGACCTCGGTCTCCAAGCTGCAAAAGCAGCTCGGCACCACGACCGTCTACGTCACCCACGACCAGACCGAGGCGATGACCCTCGGCGACAGGGTCGTGGTGCTGCGCGGTGGGGTCGTGCAGCAGATCGGGTCCCCGCAGTTCCTCTACGAGCAACCGGCGAACCTGTTCGTGGCGGGGTTCATCGGCTCGCCGTCGATGAACTTCCTCCCCGCCACCCTGGAGGACGGCTCGCTGAAGAGCCCGCTGGGCACCGTCGCCCTCCCGGACAGGGTGCGGTCGCTGGCCGAGGCCGCGAACGCGCCCCGCGAAGTGATCGCCGGTATCCGGCCGGAGCACTTCGAGGACGCCGCACTGCTGGACGAAGCCCACAGGCGAACCGGGGCCACGTTCACCGCCACGGTGGACGTGCTCGAGTCGATGGGGTCGGAGAAGTTCGCGTACTTCACGGTCGAGTCGGAGCTGGCCACCACCGCAGAGCTGCGGGAACTGGCAGCCGACGCGGGCGCGACCGACGTGCCTGGCACCGGCTCGACCATCGTCACCAGGCTCTCCTCCGAGTCGCGAGCAAGGGAGAACGAGCAACTCGACGTGTGGTTCGACACCGAGAAGCTACAACTGTTCGACCCCTCCTCCGGTAAGAACCTCACCTACTCCGCCTGATGCGGGCGCGTCGCCCACCGGGCCGGTTGCCGCCCGGTGGGCGATGCCGCGCTTTCAGCGAACTCTAAGGCAACGCCCGCGAGAATCGCGTCGTCGGCGCTGGTGAGGAGCCTCATGGAGGGGAGGTTCGGCGGTGGGCGTTACGGAGGGGACGCGAGCCCGGCGGGGTGGTGCCTTCGCGGCGCTGGCCTGCGCACTCTCGGTGCTGTCGCTGCTCATCCTCGGTCGCTGCGTGCTGGCGATGACCTATCTCAACATCCGGTTCCACGACGAGGTGGACCCGCTTTCGCGGGCGGTGAGCTACTACGTCTTCGCCGAGCGAGCGGCCGAGGTGTTCGTCGCCACGCTGGTCGCCGTGGCCACCGCTACCCTCGCCATTCTCGCCGGGTTGGCGCAACTACGCGTCCGGCTGGGGCCGCGTGCGGTCGTACTGCTGATCGGCTGGAGTGCGGCGTTGCTGCTGTGCGCGGCATTCCCCACCGACGACTCGCCACGCATCGAAACCGGCAGTGGCTGGATCCACCAGTTCGCGGGCGCATCGCTGTTCGTGACCCTGCCGCTTGCCTGCCTCGCGGCGGCCACCTCGCTGCGCGAGCAGCACGGCTGGGCGGGCACCGCGCGGCTGTTGCGCCGACTCGCGATCGGCGCGGTGGTGCTGGCGTCGGCGTACCTCGTGGCGCGGCTGCCCGACCTGGTCGTGTGGTGGCAGTTCCCTGGCGTGCTCGACTTCCGTGCCGTCTCCGGGCTGGTGCAGCGCGGCCTGTTCGCGCTGGAACTGGCGATGTTGCTGGCTTTGGCGGTCAGGCTGCTGCGGGTGTCGTGGTCGGCCGCACGGCAAGCCAGCCGGCACCGCCCGCAGGCGGTGGCGCGATGATCGTCGCCGCCATCCTGCTGGCGACACTCGGGGCGGCGGGTGGCGCGGTCGGCGCGAAACTGCAGCACGACGGTGTTCGGCAGGAGACGGTGGACGGCGGGCTGCGGCTGGGCAAGCTCGGCAGGCTGGCTCGCAACCCGTACTGGCGGCGCGGTTTCTGCGTGCTGTTCGGGGCCGCGGTGCTGCAGATACTCGCGCTGACGTTCGCGCCCGTCTCGGTGGTGGCACCCGTCGTCGTGCTCGCCCTGCCGATGGTGGCGCTGCTCAACGCGGCCGAGCTGGACGTGCGCGGGTGGCTCGCTGTCGCGGCGACCACCGCCGCGATCGTGGTGTTCGTGGCGCGCACCGCCGGGGTGGTGGCCGAGCGCGACATCCCGCCCGCGTCGGTGCTGACGGCGGCCCGGTACGTCGGCCTCGCGGTGGCCGCTGCGGCGGTTGTCGCGGCACTGGGCCGCGGCACCGCTCGCTGCGTGTCGCTGGCGACAGCGGCGGGTGCCGCCTACGGGCTTGTCGTGGTGCTCGTCCGGGATGTGGCCTACAACGTGCGGGTGGACGGCCTGGACGCGCTGCCGCCCGCTTCGCTCGCCGGGCTCGTCGTGGCCTTTCTCGTCGGGTCCTGGTTCGTGCAACTCGGCTACGCCAGCGGCCCGCCGGACGTGGTGGTGGGTACACAGACGCTGGTGAACCCTGCGGTCGCCACGCTGATCGGGTTCTTGCTGCTCGACGAAGCGACGGCGCTGGGAACCGCTTTCGTCGCGACGTTGCTCGGCAGCGGCGCGGTCGCGTTCGCCGGCGTTGTGGTGCTGGCCAGACACCACCCGGACGCCGTGCGGCGGCGGGCAACGGGTGCCTCACTTCGCCGGGGCACGTAGCGCCTCGATCACCTCGTCGTCCCAGCGGTGGGTGCGCACCAGCCGGTAGCGCTCACCGGCCACCCACAGGTACGCCTCGGTCTCCGTGCGGTCGCCCACCAGGTCGGCCTGCGCAAGCATGCGCACCACCGGCAGGTACTCGTCCTCGTACCAGCGCGCGGCGACCGTCCGGCGGTCGAGCAGGCGCCCCTCGTCCTGCATGAGGCGAAACCCCCAAGCCTCCACGTGCTCGCCGAGCACGGCATAGTCCCAAGGATCCGACACGAGCACGGCGGCGGCCTGCCCGCTCAGCGGCACTCGCTCAAGGAACAGCCTGCGGTAGCCCTTGATGATCAAATCGCCCCGGTGGCGAATTCCGTCGGCGTCCAGCCGGGTCCTCACCTCGGTGACGTAGGCGTCGATGGTGGTCAACCCCAACGCGTGGGCCACCGAGACGCGGTGATGGCCGTCGATCACGAAGTGCAGGTCACCGACCCGGTACACCTCGATCGGCGGAATGCTCTCTCCGCGCCTGCTGGCCAGCGCCAACCGCTCCCAGCGCTGCCGCACCCGGGCCGACGTGGGGCGAAACCGCCGGTCGAAGTCCCGGCCGCGATCGACGCTGCCGACGACGGAGTCCAGTCGAACGACACACAGCCCGACGCGCCGTTCGCTCTCCCGGCCGAGCGCCTCCACCACCTCGTCGAAAGGCAGCGTGATATTGACGTCGTCGGGTTCGCGGCGCAACCAACTCGCCAGCCGGGACAGCACCTGCCGCCTGCGTGCGCGCAGGAAGTCGTGTTCGGCGTCGGTGCGCGGAAACCCGGTGTCGCGGGCGCTCACGCGGCCACTCCCGCCCGGCCGTGGTGAGTCAAGGTCAACACGCTGGGCACCCTGCCGCTATCGCGCGCCGAGCGCGTACTCCGGGTTCATCGCGATGACGGCGGTCACGACCACGATCCAGGCGAGCGTCGCGGTGAGGGCCCAGAACTTCAGGTTGGTCAGCATTCGTGACATGACGACACTCCTGTGCTGATCGAAGGTTCGCGAAACGACTTGGTTGCCGGCCTCGGGCGGCACCTCGGTGGTGCTAGAGCCAGCGGTTCTTGCGGAATATTCGGTACAGCGTCAGGCAGATCACGAGGATGACCGCGATGATCATCGGATAGCCGTATCTGGAGTGCAGCTCGGGCATGTAGTCGAAGTTCATGCCGTAGACCCCGGCGAGCGCGGTCGGCACCGCGATGATCGCGGCCCATGCCGTGATCTTGCGCATGTCGGAGTTCAACTGCAGCGTGATCTTGCCGAGCGTGGCGTCGACAAGGGTGGTGAGCAACTCGTCGAAAGCCGCTACCCGCTCGGCCACCGTGGTGACGTGGTCGTGCACGTTGCGGAAGTAGGAGCGCACCTCGTCGGGCACCAGCCGGGTGTAGCCCTCCGCCAGCCTGCGCAGTGGCGTGGCCAGTGGAGACACCGCGCGGCGCAACTCGAGGACCTCGCGTTTGAACAGGTAGATCTGCTCGGAACTGACTCGCGACCTCGGCGCGAACACCTCGGTCTCCATCTCGTCGATGTCGTCCTCGATGCGCTCGGTGACGTCGAGGAAGTGGTCGACCACGTGGTCGGCGATGGCGTGCAGCACCGACGCGGGGCCGGGGGCGAGCCGTTCGGGGTCGGCATCCAACTCCCTGCGCAGTTTCGCCAGCCCTGCGTGGTTGCCGTGCCGGACCGTGATGATGAAGTCGGTACCAAGGAAGGCCATGAGTTCGCCCGACTCGACGATCTCGTTGGCCGTGGTCGGCGACTCGTGCTCGACATAGCGAACCGTGCGAAACACCATGAAGAGCGTGTCGTCGTAGCGCTCCAGCTTCGGCCGCTGATGCGCGTGCACCGCGTCCTCGACGGCCAGCTCGTGCAGGCCGAACGTGTCGGCGACACCCTGGATCTGGTTGTCGTCCGGCTCGTGCAGGCCGATCCAGACGAAGCCCTCCTCACGCCGTCGGACTTCCTTGATCGCCTCGGTGTGTGTCCACTGTCCAGGCAGGCGTTGCCCACCGACGTAGACGCCGCAGTCCACGACGTAGTCGGACACCGGTGTGGTGACAGGCGGCCGCGCGGCGCGAGAGGCGCGCGTGGCGGCCCTGCCCCGCAGGTTGCCGAGGGAAGGAATCGCAGGCATGGGGATCTCCTGGCTGTGGCGTCGCTTGACACAGACGACGAGGCCAGGCGGAAGAAGTCCGCCCGGCACTGCCAGCGTCCCGGTGGGACCAGCCGACTACCGCGTACCGAAGCGGTCGGCCCCTTGGGTGGGAACGCTGGCTGAACTAGGAAGCGGACTATCGCCACTACTCATCTGCGTCCTCACCTCCTTGGGCCGTGGGTGGTCTTGCTCGCGTTGACGCTTCGGGCGCCAATGGTCAAGGGTACTCCTCGACATCAGTCACATCGCCCGCGGGCGATGTGACGTTAGCCGCGAGGAGGTTTTCGGGTGCAGTTCGGTCGGTACTTCGAGGAGTTCGAGGTCGGCGACGTCTACAAGCACTGGCCGGGCAAAACGGTCACCGAGTACGACGACCACCTGTTCTGCCTGCTCACCATGAACCACCATCCACTCCACATGGACGCGCACTACGCGGGTGAGACCACCGACTTCGGCAAGAACGTCGTCGTCGGCAACTACATCTACTCGCTGCTGCTCGGCATGTCCGTGCCCGACGTGTCGGGCAAGGCCATCGCGAACCTTGAGGTTTCCTCGCTCAAGCATGTCAAGCCGACCTTCCACGGCGACACCATCTACGGTGAGACCGAGGTGCTGGAGAAGACGCCGTCGAAGTCGAAGGACGATCGCGGCGTCGTGCACGTCGAGACCCGAGGCTACAAGCAGGACGGCACGATCGTGTGCACGTTTCGGAGGAAGGTCATGGTGCCAAAGCGTTCCTACGGCGAGACCCGCGGTGGCGAGCAGCCGGGGAGACCGGTTCCGCATGAGTGACCTGGATGCCGTCCGCAGGCGGCTGCGTAGGTTCGCCGCACACGAGGCGGCCGGGCACTCGCCGCTGTACGAGCATCTGGCCGCGAAGGCCGCCGAGGACGACGAGGTGGCCTCGCTGCTCACCGCGGCGGCGGGCAACGACGCGCATCCGACGTTGTTGCTCGCGGCCGCGCACCGGCTCCTACAGGCCGATCCGATCCATCCGCTCACGCGTTACTACCCCTCGCTGGGCGGTTCGGACGGTGTGGATTCCGAGACCTGGCCGCTGTTTCGGAGCTTCCTGCTGGAGCGCGCCGACCGGGTGTGGGAATTGGTGCGGACCAGGTTCACCCAGACGAACGAGGTCGGCAGGGCCGCGGTGCTCTACCCGGCGGTGGCCGCCGTCGCGAAGCAGGCACGGGGTCCCGTCGGGTTGCTCGAGGTGGGGTGCAGCGCGGGCCTGCTGCTGGGCATGGACAAGTTCTCCTACCAATACCAGTGCGACGGCGGCGAGCAGCTGACCGCGGGGCCCGCGAAGGCGGCCGTCGGCCTGCACTGCGCCCTCTCGCTCGGCAAGGGCGCGGCGCTGCCCAGGATTCCGAAGAAGCTCTCGGTAGGCGCGAGGGTGGGACTGGACCGCTCGCCGGTCGACGTTTCCGACGAGGACGAACTCGCGTGGCTGGAGGCGTGCGTGTGGGCCGACCAGCCCGAGCGCATCCGGCTGCTGCGGACGGCCGCGGCCGCGCAGCGCAAGTACCGCCCCGACTTGATCGCGGGCGACGCCGTGGCCGACCTCGACGCGGCCGCCGCACACGTTCCCGCCGAGTTGCCGCTGGTGGTGTACACCAGCCACGTGCTCGGCTACCTGCCGGAGCAACGCCGCACCGAGTTCATCGACGCGTTGCGCGCCCTCGCCTCCCAGCGTCCACTGTGGTGGGTGACCGCGGAGGGGTACGAGGGCGCGCTGCGGTACGTGCTACCCGGCCGCGACGACCTGTCCTACGGCCTGAGCGGGCAGATGACGCTCGGGGTGGTGCGGTGGGAGGGGACCGCGGCGCGGGCGGAGGTGCTCGCGCTGGCCTCGACGCACGGTCAGCGGATGACCTGGCTGTCCAGCTGAGGCAGGCCCCGGGTCTCCATTCAGAGGTTGTGGCCCCCACGCCCGGTTGGTCAGGATGGTCCGATGGGCGCCACGAACGACACCTGGTACACGCCGCTGACCCCGCTGTCCTTCCTGCGACGTTCGGCGGAGGTGTTCGCCGACAAGGTCGCCATAGCCTACGGGGATCGCAGGATCACCTACCGTGACTTCGCTGCCGAGGTGACGCGGGTTGCCTCGGCGTTGCGAGCCAGCGGTGTCGAGCGCGGCGACCGGGTCGCGTACCTGCTGCCGAACATTCCGGAGATGCTCGTCGCCCACTTCGCGGTACCGCTGGCCGGTGGCGCCCTCGTGGCCATCAACACCCGGCTCGCTCCCGCCGAGATCGACTACATCCTGCGGCACTCCGGGGCGAAGCTGCTGGTTGTGGATTCGGCGCTGCACAAGTCGGTGCCCGCCGACCCCTCCGTTCGCGAGATCGTCACGGTGACCGATCCGGCCTCGGGGGTGGCCGCGGACGCGGCCGTCGGTGGCATCTCCTATGCCGACCTGCTGGCCCGAGGGTCAGCAGAACCCGACGAGGCACTGCCGTGGGCCGTCGACGACGAGCGCGACACGATCTCGATCAACTACACCTCCGGCACGACCGGCAGGCCCAAGGGCGTGATGTACCACCATCGCGGCGCCTACCTGAACTCGCTCGCCGAGATCGTGCACTCCAGGCACACGAGCGAGTCCCGATACCTGTGGACGCTGCCGATGTTCCACTGCAACGGCTGGTGCACCACCTGGGCGATCACCGCGATCGGAGGAACGCACGTGTGCCTGCGTGCCGTGGACGCGGCGGAGATCTGGCGGCTGCTGGACACGGAGGGCATCACGCACCTCAACGGGGCGCCCACCGTGCTGAACACGATCGCCAACTATCCGCAGGCGCATCCGCTGGCGCAGGAGGTGGTCGTGACGACGGCGGGTGCCCCGCCGAGCCCGACGGTCATCAGCCGGATGACGGCGCTGGGGGCCAAGCTGGTGCACGTGTACGGGCTGACCGAAACCTACGGGCCCTACACGGTCTGCGAGTGGCAGGACGGCTGGGCCAAGCTCGACGTGGAGTCACGCAGCAGGCTGCTCGCGCGGCAGGGCGTCGGCATGGTCGTCACCGACGGTGTCAGGGTGGTCGACGACGACATGAACGACGTGCCGCGCGACGGCGCCACGATGGGTGAGGTCGTGATGCGCGGCAACAACGTGATGTCGGGGTACTTCGCCGACCAGGAGGCGACGGAGAAGGCCTTCAGAGGCGGTTGGTTCCACTCCGGCGACCTGGGCGTGTGGCACCCGGACGGCTACATCGAACTGCGCGACAGGGCCAAGGACATCATCGTCTCCGGTGGCGAGAACATCTCCACCATCGAGGTGGAGGCCGCCATCGACTCGCATCCGGCCGTGCTGGAGGTCGCGGTGGTCGGTGTTCCCCACGACAAGTGGGGCGAGCGGCCGAAGGCCTACGTGGTGACCAGAAGCGGGGAGTCGGTGACCGAGCAGGAACTGCTCGACCACGTGCGGTCGCAGATCGCGCGCTACAAGGTTCCCGAGTCGGTCGAGTTCGTCGCCGAGCTGCCGAAGACCTCGACAGGCAAGATCCAGAAGTTCCAGCTCAGAGAGCGGGAGTGGGCAGGGCGGGACACGCGCGTGCAGGGCTGAGACCACCTGACAAGCCGGACAAGCCGCTCACAACTGCCATGGCCCGCGCTGCGGGGCGGGACACGCGCGTGCAGGGCTTGAGGCGGCGGCGCAGGCCCTCACGCCTTCGGCAGCGCGTTCCAGGCGCGCAGCAGCTCGGGGAGGCCGTCGGTGAGCACGCCCGCGCGGGCCAGTTCCTCGAACGCCTCGGCGTCCACCCACCTCACCTCGTCGGCGTCGTCGCCCGCGAGCAGCTGCCCACCCTGGACCACGCACGCGTAGTCGAAGATCTCGTACGGCCCGCGAAACAGCGTGCCCAGCAGCGCACCCGGCCGCACGGACAACCCGGTCTCCTCGCGCAGCTCCCTTGCGACGGCGGTGGCGTCGGTCTCGCCCGCCTCCACCCGGCCGCCAGGCAGTGACCAGCGGCCGCGGGCGGGTTCGTTCGCCCTGCGGACGAGGAGCAACCTGCCTTGTTCGTCATGCACGATGCCACCCACTGCCCGCACGGTGCCCATGCCTGCGATCCTACGAGTGGCCGATCGGGGTCACGGAGTGTAGTGATGTGATGTGATTCGCGCAGCACGCTGACCCAAGCGCGGTACTTTCCTCCCGTAACACTGCGCAGTGCGGTACAAACTTAGTGGCACCACTGCCAAACGGTCTGCACTCGAGAGACGGGATTGATCGCTGTGAACGCGAAAAAGCTTGCGACTTTCGCTGGTATCGCGTTGGTCCTCTTCTTCGTGATCGCCCGACCAGGAGAGGCCGCGGGGTTCGTCAACAACATCATCGCCGCGTTGCGCGATGCCGCCGAGGCTGTCATCACGTTCGTCAGCAACGTGTTCAGCTGATTGACGCTGGTCTCTCACCATGTTCGCGCCACGCGACCCAGACGAGTACCTGCTCGACACCGAGCGCAGGGTCATCAGAGTCCGGCGACACTGGGCCTGCCTGGTGTGGGACACGTTCGAGGCCATCGCGCTGATCGCGATCTGCGTGATGGTGTCGTACGTCCTCCCACCGGCGCTGTGGGTACTGCAGAACATCCTCTGGTACGTGGCCCTGTTCGTGGTCCTGCGTTTCGCCTACCAGGTGATCGAGTGGTGGGTCGAGCGACTGGTGGTCACCGACAAGCGGTTCGTGATGACGACGGGCGTGTGGACGACCAAGGTCCTCATGATGCCGATCACGAAGGTCACCGACCTGACCTACGAACGCTCGTTCTGGGGCCGCATGCTCGGCTACGGCACGATGATCGTCGAGTCGGCGGGGCAGATCCAGGCGCTCAACCGCATCGAGTACCTGCCCAAGCCCGAGGAGTTCTACGACACCATCTCCGAGCTGGTGTTCGGGGACAAGCAGAAGCAGGCGGAGCGCTTCTCGATGATCAAGGCGCAGCGGGCGGCCCGGGGCAAGCGCGTGGTTGGCTGACCGGCCCACGGCGTCACGCTGGACAATGGGTGGCGTGCGCATCGACCTGCATACCCACTCCACGGTCTCCGACGGCACGGACAGCCCTGCCGAACTCGTCCACGCGGCGGCAGCCGCGGGGCTCGACGTCGTCGCGCTGACCGACCACGACACCACGGCGGGCTGGCAACCCGCGATACAGGCGTTGCCCCCGGGGATGCGGCTGGTGCCAGGCGCGGAACTGTCGTGCGAATCGGTCGACGAGTACGGGCGCACGGTCAGCGTGCATCTGCTGGCGTACCTGTTCGACCCCACCTCGCCCGTGCTCGTCGCCGAACAGCAGCGGCTGCGGCGCGAGCGACGCCGCCGGTTTCGGGTGATGGCGCGGCGGATGGCGGCCGACGGCCTGCCGATCGATCCCGACGAGGTGCTGAGTTCGCTGAACCCCGACACCCCGGTGGGCAGGCCACATCTCGCGCGAGCGCTCGTGCGAGCGGGCGTGGTGAGCACGGTCGACGAGGCGTTCGCGAGGTACCTCGGCAACGGCCGCGGCTACTACGCGCCGAGGGCCGACACGCCCGTGGAAGTGGCGATCGACATGATCGTCGAGGCGGGCGGGGTCACCGTGCTCGCCCACGCGTTCGCGGCCAAGCGAGGCCCGACGGTGACACCCGAGGTGATCGCGAAGCTGGCGGGACGCGGTCTCGCAGGTCTCGAGGTGGACCACCCCGAACACGACCCGGGGCAACGCGAGGCGCTGCGAGGACTGGCGAAGGAACTGGACCTGGTCCGAACCGGCTCGAGCGACTACCACGGAAGCAACAAGAGCATCGCGATCGGGCAGGAGATCACCGACCCCGCGGAGTTCGAGCGGCTCGTGGCACTGGCGAGCGGCTCGACGGTGCGGGTTGGGCCGTGAGCAAGGACGTCGGTAGCACCCTGCTCACCCCTTGTGACTCCGTCCCGGTGAGTGCGTAGGCTGTCGCCGGGATGGAGCACATGGGGCAACTGGGGTTCGATTTCGGCGAGCAGCCCAAACGCTTGACGAGGGTGACGCCTGCGCGGCTCTCCACCTTCGACGACTGCCCTCGCCGCTACCGGATGAACTACCTCGACCGGCCGACACCGCAACGCAGCGGACCGTGGGCACACAGCACGCTCGGCGCCGTGGTGCACACCGCGCTGCGTGAACTGTTCGACCTGCCGGTCCAGCGGCGTACCCCGGAGCGGGCTGCGGCGCTGGTCACCCAACACTGGAAGGACGGCGGATTCGCCGACGCGGAACAGGCCGCGGTGTACCGCGAACGGGCACGGCGCTGGGTGGCCGACTACGTCGAGCACAACGACGTCAGCGGCGATCCGGTGGGACTCGAACGCTGGGTGTCCGCTCCCGCGGCTCCCGAAGGAGGGCCGCCCTCGCTGATCGTCGAAGGGCGCGCCGACCGCATCGACGCTCGCGGCGGTGAACTCGTCGTCGTCGACTACAAGACCGGCAAGCGAGCGCCCGACGAGTACGAGGCTCGCGCCTCGCAGGCGCTGGCGCTCTACGCCGTTGCGGCGGCGCGAACGCTGCGGAAGCCGTGCAGGCGGGTGGAACTGCACCACCTGCCGTCCGGCACGATCGCGGCCGCCGAACACACCGACGACAGCCTTCGCAGGCAGCTTCGCCGCGCGCACGAGACCGCCACCGACCTGCGCACCGCGACGGATACCCTTTCCGAAGGCGGTGACCCCGACGAGGTGTTCCCTGCGCGGACCGGTCGGCATTGCGCGTGGTGCGACTTCCGGCCCAGCTGTGCCGACGGAAGGCGCGCCGCGCAGGCCGTCCTGCCCTGGGCACTGCTGGCTTCCCGCGACGACGGTGCGATGACGGAGTGAGATGCGCGGGACGGACACGGTGGAGCGCGACGTGACAGGCCTGCCCGAGCGGCCCACCTCCGGCCGCGCACGGTTTCGATGGTGGCGTGCGCTCACCGGATCGCTCGCGGCCGGGCTCGCGCTGCTGGCCCTCGCCGTGCTGGCCGCAGAGGTGTTCGGTTGGGCCTCCGGCGGCAAGGGCCCTGGCGCGCCGGCTGTCGCGGGCCACGCCGTGGGAGCCGTGCTCGCGCTCGTGGCGCAGGCCGTGGCCGACCGCAGCCGCGGACGGACCGCGGCGCTGGCCGGGTTGGCTGTCGTCGCGCTCGTCGCGGCAGTGCTGTGGCTGTTCTGGTGGGCCTAGGGCGGTGGCCGGTTCCTGGTCGTGGGTGGCGCTGTGGTGTCAGCGCGCCCCGAGCCAGGACGTCCAGTCGGTCAGCAGGATCCGTAGCAGCGCGGGCGGGTTCTCGATGTTGGGTGAGTGGGCGGCGGCTTCCACCGTCGCGAACGAGGCGCCGAGGCTGCGCGCCATCGCCCGCTGGCTGGGCACGCTCCACGCGTCGTCGTGACTTCCCGCCACCACCTGACTCGGTGTCCCACGCTCGCGCAGTAAGGCGGCCAACTCCGGTGTCCGGTCCGGCTCGGTGCGCAGGCCCAGCGCCATACCGAGCAGTCCGGCCGGGCTGGACGCGAGAAACCGCTCGCGCAGGAACGCCTTCAGCGCCTGCGGCTCGGCGGTACCGGGCAGGCTCTGGCTGAGCCGCTCCCGCACCGTGTACGCCGCGGCGATGCCGTGCTCACGCAGCATCGGATCGCCAACCTCCACCGCCCGCAGCCGCGGCCCCGGCGGCAGCTTCGCGGGGCCGCTGCCCAGCAGCGTCAGTCCGGCGACCGCAGCACCGGCGAGCACCGCGCCGCGAGCCACCAACCCGCCGTAGGAATGGCCGAGCAGCAACACGGGACCGCCTGCCCGCAGCGCGTCCACCAGCTGTTTCACCACTTCGCCCAGCGCGGCGGGAAGGTAGCGCGACTCGTCGTCGGGACCGGGCGACTCGTACTGACCGGGCAGGTCCACGGCCACCGGCAGCACACCGCCCTCGGCGAGCCCGTCCAGCAGCGGGGCGAAGTCCTCCTTGGAACCGGTGTAGCCCGGTAGCAGCAACGCGGTAGCCATCGGCCGTCGCGGTCGCGGTCCCCGCAACGCCGCGATCGGCCCGTACGGGCCGGGCAGGTCGATGCGGTGGGCAGTGTGGGGTGACAGTTGGGAGAAGGCGGGCACCGCGCCGCCCGGCGCTGTGCTGGGCGTCGTGTCCGGCACGGCGTCGGGGTCGGGGTCGGGTGCGTCGGGTGAAGGTTCTGCCTCGTTCACTTCAACGCCACCATCGTGTCGCCCCGCTGCTCCAGCAACACCGGACCCGCCGCGGCGAGCCGGATCGTGCCCTCGCCGACGCTCCGATCGACGCGTACGGTCCGCAGCGTCGCCCCGTCGGCCTCGTTGAGCACCGCGAGCCCGCCCTCGATGGGAACGACGTACTCGTCCGCGAACAGGGTGCCGGGCCCCAGCGTGTCATGCACCGTCCACAGCGGTCGCAGTGTTCGCGCCGAAAGTGCCACGGTGCGTGAGCCGGTGAACCAGTAGACGTTGTCGCCGCCCCGCGAGGTGGCGACAACGCCGCCCGGCGGGTCGGCCGACAGTTCGGCAGCGGGTACATCCAGCGGGTAGGTCGCCGTCTGCCTGCCCTCGCCGTTGAAGACGAACAACCGTCCGTGTTCGGGCATCGCCACGGCGACGGCGTCGTCCGCCATCGCGACCAGCGCCGCGTCCGGCTCCGGCAGCAGCGCGCTGAACTCCTGCTCCGGTTTGTCGGCATCCTCGCCCGAGGCCTTCAGCACGGTGAGCCTCGCACCCGACTCGTCCGGGCAGTGCTCGATCACCCCGACCTTGTCGGCTGCGGCGGCGACGGTGCCGTACTCGCAGCCGGTGCGTGGTTGCCGGTCCGGGTTGACCTGCGCCGGGACCCGACCGTACTCCATGCTCTTCACCAGGTCGTTTCGCCAGGTGTTGAGCAGGTGGTCGCCCGTGGTGGTGACATGGGAGCCGCCCTCGACGAGCCGGGTGCCGAGTTCGGCATCACCGTTGCGCTGCGCGGTGCGCCTGCCCGTACCCGCGTCCAGCTGGGTGACTTCGCTGCACCCCATGTCCTTGCGGTAGACCGCGAGGACCTTCGACCACGCGTTCGTGACGGTGCACAGCGGCAGGTCACGGGCGTAGCTCCAGCGCACCTGGCCGGTGAGTGGATCGCGACCCTGCACCGCGGAGTCGGCCGCGGTGATCACCAGGCCGCCTTCGGAGACCGGTGCGGAGGTGGCGCTGCTGGGTGCCCGCCAGATCTCGCTCAGTCCCGCTGGTACCGAAGCGGGTTCGGCAGGAAGCGGGGGAGGAGCTGCGGCCGTCCGTTGTGTGGTGGCGCGGCTGTCGCTGAACCACCACACGAGCACCGCCGCGGCCAGTGCCAGCACGGCCAGCGTGGCGGCGACGGCCCTGTCCCGAGGGCGGTTCCACGGTGACTTGCTGCCGCGCCGCTGCCGCGCCGGCTGGTGGCCGCGCTGCTCGGGCCCGCCGGGGTGGCTTTCGTCGGCCTCCCGACCACCTGCCGCGTCACCGCTCGCGAGCACGTCCTCCTTGCCGGACGAGAACGCGGCCTGGCTGCCCTGCGCATCGGTCTCGTCGGGTCGTCCGGGGGAGGTGTTCACGTGCTCAGTCTGCCCTCGCCGGTGTTTCCGCGGTGTTGGGAGTCCCGCTTCGGCGCCTGCGCCTGCGCCTGGCGGGACGATCACCGCCTTCCGAGGCCCCCGCTTCACTCTTGTCGGCTGCAGCCGGTGCCTCACCCGCGGGCTTCGAGCCGCCCCGGGTACGCCGCCGCTTCGGCCTGCCACCGCCTTCCGAGGCCTGCGTGCCACCCGGCTCCGCGGTCGCGGCATCGGCGGCCGTGGCGGCACCACCGCCCCTGGTGCGCCTGCGTTGCCGTGAACGGCGGGAACCCGATCCCGATTCGGCTGCGGGGTTCGCGGAGCGGCCCTTCCCGCGCCTGCCGCCGAGGTCCTCCTCGGGTTCGGCGGCCAAACCCTGCCGGGTGCGCTTGGCCAGCGGCAGCCGCCCGGTGGCGGTCTCGGGAATGCCGAGGTCGGTGAACAGATGCTTGGAGGTCGAGTAGGTCTCGGCCGGTTCCGGCATGTCGAGACCCAACTCGTCGGAGATCAGCTTCCAGCGAGGGAGTTCGTCCCAGTCGACCAGGGTGATGGCCACCCCGGTCTTGCCCGCCCGGCCCGTGCGGCCGATGCGGTGCACGTATGTCTTCTCGTCGTCGGGTGTCTGGTAGTTGATGACGTGCGTCACGTCGTCTACGTCGATGCCCCTGGCCGCGACGTCGGTGGCGACGAGGACGTCGATCTTGCCGGAACGGAACGCGCGAAGTGCCTGCTCCCTCGCGCCCTGGCCGAGGTCGCCGTGCACGGCCGCTGCGGCGAACCCGCGCTCGGCGAGGTCGTCGGCGACCTTCTGCGCCGTGCGCTTGGTCCGGGTGAAGATCATCGTCAGGCCCCGGCCGTCGGCCTGCAGCACCTTGGCGACCAGTTCCGGCTTGTCGAGGGAGTGCGAGCGGTAGACGAACTGCCTCGTCCGCTCGTGGATGGCTCCGGCGTCGGTCTCCTCGGCCCTGATGTGGGTCGGCTGCCGCAGGAAGGTGCGGGCCAGCGTGATGATCGGGCCGGGCATGGTGGCGGAGAACAGCATGGTCTGCCGCTGTTCCGGCACCATCCGCAGGATGCGCTCGATGTCGGGCAGGAAGCCCAGGTCGAGCATCTCGTCGGCCTCGTCGAGCACGAGCGCCTTCACCTTGCCGAGCACGAGATGGCGCTGTTCGGCCAGGTCGAGCAGCCTGCCGGGCGTGCCGATCACGAGGTCGACGCCCTTGCGCAGCGCCTCGATCTGCGACTCGTAGGGGCGACCGCCGTAGATGGCGGTGGTGCGCACGCCGAGGTGCTTCGCCGCGTCGGTCAGGTCGTGGGTCACCTGCAGGCACAGTTCGCGGGTGGGGACCACCACGAGCGCCTGCGGGGTGCCGTCTCCCGGCAACGTCAACCGCTGCAGCACGGGAACGCCGAAGCCGAGCGTCTTGCCCATACCGGTGCGGGCCTGACCGATGAGGTCCTCACCCGCCAGCGCCAGCGGCAACGTCAGTGCCTGGATGGCGAAGGTGCGCTCGATGCCCGCGGCCGAGAGCGCGCGGACGATGTCGGGGTGTACGCCCAGTTCGGTGAACGTCGGGTTGTCGGGTTCGGCCACCACTTCGGCGTCGGGCAGCGGTTGTAACGGATGTGACGTGTCGGTCTCGGTGGCGCCGGACTCGCTGTGCTCGAGCGCCGCCGGATCGATGCTGTTGTCGTTTCGTTTCGGGTGGATGGTTCGATCGCCTCTCTCATACCAGCGCGCACGGCCAGGTATTTGCGCGACGCTCGACCACGTGGGAGTGCGGTCCATCCCGGAAAATCGAAACCCGGGACTCATCACGCGGGAACGCCGCTCGAGGGCGTGCACGCACATTGTCTTCTCAGTGAAGTGCAACGGCAGGCGGGGCCGCGGGTATTTCACACGCCGCCGCGACATGTGCACTACACATAGGGCAGTTTCACTACCAGGCGGGAGCCTACCTTGTCCATCTCCGCGCCGGGTGACGGTGGTCGCGGCGAGTCAGGTGTTATTGGTCTCCCCGCCCTCAACTACGGTTGGGCGCGTGAGTGAGGCGAAAGCGCGGACCGGTTCTGGCGTCGTGGATCTGCTGGGGGTACTCGCCTACGGCGAGTTGTCGGCGTTCGACCGGCTCGCCGAGGACGCCCGCACCGCACCCACGCTGGCCGGACACGCGGCGCTGGCGTCGATGGCCGCGGCCGAGATCGGCCACTACGCCCTGCTCGAGCGGCATCTCGCCGACCAAGGTGTTGCGGTGGAGGACGCGATGCGCCCGTTCGTCGCGCACATCGACGCCTTCCAGGCCTCCACCGCACCACGGTCGTGGCTGGAGTCGCTGGTGAAGGCCTACGTGGTGGACAATCTCGCCGCGGATCTGTACCGCGAGCTGGCCCAAGTGCTAGACGAGACGACCAGGGAACTGGTACTGACCGTGCTCGCCGACACGGGGCACTCCTCGTTCGCCGAGCGTGAGGTGGCTGCCGCCATCGAGACCGACGCCAAGCAGCGTGACCGGCTCGCGCTGTGGAGTCGCAGGCTGCTCGGCGAGGCGCTGACCCAGGCGCAGTACATCGTGGCGGAGCGCGACGGCCTCGCGGAACTCATCGTGCAGGGCTCCGGTGACCTGTCCGGCATCGCCGCGCTGTTCCGCAGGCTCCAGCAGCGCCACACCAAGCGGATGCAGGCGCTCGGTCTGGGCTAGCCTGGAGGAGCCAACCACAGCGGCACGAACAGGCGGAGGTTGTACGTGGAGGTCAAGATCGGCATCAAGGACACCCCGCGGGAGCTCGTGGTGTCCAGCGGCCAGTCGCCCGACGAGGTCGAGAAGCTGGTCTCCGAGGCGCTGAATGCCGACGACGGCCTGTTCCGCCTCAGCGATGAGAAGGGCCGCAAGTTCCTCGTCCCGGCTGACCGGATCGCCTACGTCGAGATCGCACCGTCCGACGTCAGGAAGGTCGGCTTCGCCGTAGGCTCCTGACCCAGCGAAACCACGGCCCTGCCATGACAGGGCCGTGGTTTTTCGCGCTCGCTATCCGGCGACCTGGTCCAGCGTGGTCGGCACCTGGAACGGCGGCGTGCTCGTTCCGGTGATCCGGTAGCGGTCCCACGGGTCGGGGTCGGAGAGTTCACCGCGAGCCTTGCCCTGCGGTGTGTGGATCTCGACCGGCTGCTTCTTGCCTGCGGCGGCCTCGGAGACACGCTCGTCGGCCCTCACCCGCCCGTACCAGTGGTAGTAGCCGTCGATGGGCTGGAAGTGCCCCCGAAGCTCCACCTCGACGTCGAGTTCGCTGTCGCCGAGCAGCAGCTTCGCCGGCCCCGTGTAGCCGTCCTCGTCGTGCTGGTCGTGTCCGGTCACGATGCGCCTCCTGGTTCTGCCTGCGGTGTTGTGTCCGCCCTGCGCTGCGGCGAGAGCCGCACCACCTTGTTCGCCTCAAGCGGCTTGTCGGGGTCGAGCACGACGCCGTGTTGGCGGGTGAGGCCGTCGATGGCCGCCCAGATGATCTGCGTCAGGTACTCCACAACGCTGTCGCGGCTCATCGTTCGCTTGTCGATCCACCACTCGCCGGTGTTCTGCACCATCCCGACGATTCCGTGCGCCCACGGTTCCGCGGCCCCTGAATCCATGTTCAGCATCCGCATGTAGTCACCGAGCAGCGCGGTCAGCGCCGTCGCGATGACCTCCTTGTCCTCGGCGACGACGTCGGCGTCCACCGGCCGGTCGGCGAAGGACTTGCGGGAGAGCAGCCGGTACAGGTTCGGGTGCTGCTCGATCACCGTGAAGAACGCGTCGAGAGCCATCCGGATGCGGGGTACCGGTGCCAACTCGGCGTTGATCGCCGGGATGAGCCGTTCGAACAGCATCTCGGTGCCTCGCTGGCCAAGGGCGAGGTAGAGATCCGCCTTGTCCTCGAAGTGCCGGTACAGCACCGGCTTGGTCACTCCCGCCGCCGAGGCGACGTCGTCCATACCCAGGTCGGGGCCGTGTTCGTCGACCGCGCGCAGTGCCGCCTCCACGAACTCGGCACGGCGGGCTATGCGGTGTTTGCGCCAGCGGTCCCTGCGGGCGTCGCCTGCTCGCTGCTCGCCCGCGCGCTTGCCGTCGCCGTGCTTGACACGATCGCCCATGCCCTCCATGCTACCAGAAGTAACTGTTACCCGAAGTTACATCAAGCGGAAGGTGGTGTCGGCGGTGACGCGGACCCTCAGGGAGACAGGCCGGGAGAAGACGGCGGAGCGGCTGCTGAAGTCGTCGGCCAACAAGTTCTACGACCCCGAGGTGGACATCGACTGGGAGGCTCCGCTTGTCGAGGGCAAGCACTACATCCCCGAACACCGGTGCACCCTCTACGGGACGTCGCTGTGGGAGGGGTTGACGCCGCAGCAGCGCATCGAACTCGGAAAGCACGAGGTCGCCAGCATCGCGACCAACGGTCTGTGGTTCGAGATCCTGCTGATGCAGATGCTGCTGAAGGAGGTCTACAAGTCCGACCCCACCACCAGCCACGCCCAGTACGCGCTCACCGAGATCGCCGACGAGTGCCGCCACTCGACGATGTTCGCGAGGATGACCGAGCGCATCGGCTGCCCGCCCTACGGCCCGGTGTCGTGGCGCAAGCGCGTCGGCAAGCTGCTTCCGGTCATCGGCTACGGCCCCGCCATGTACGGCTCCATCCTCGTTGCCGAGGAGATCCTCGACCGCATGCAGCGCGAACAGATGAACGACCCGCAGATCCAACCGCTGGTGCGCATGGTGAACCGCATCCACGTCCTCGAGGAGGCGCGGCACGTCACCTTCGCCCGCGAGGAGGTCAAGCGCGGCATGGCCAACATGTCCGGACCGGAGAAGGCCTACCAGCGGTTGCTGCTGGCGATGGTGTCGCACGAGATCACCCGGAGTCTGGTGAACCCCGCCGTCTACAAGGCCGTGGGCATCCGCCCGCGTGACGGGTACCGGGCCGCGATGACCAACCCGCACTGGCAGCGCACCGTCCGCTACGCGGGTGAGCGGATCATGCAGTTCCTCGACGAGGTCGGCCTCGTCGGCGCTCCCGGTATGCCGTGGTGGCGGCGCTCCTTCCTGGTCGGCGAGGAGGCGTGAGCACGCTCGACCAGACGCAGTCGTTCCGGGTCAGCGACGGCACGGCGCTGCACGTGCGCGTGGACGGCCCTGCCGACGCTTCGGGCACGCTCGTGCTGGTGCACGGCTGGACCCAGGACCACACGACGTGGGATCCCGTGCTGCCGCACCTGTCATCCGGGCTGCGCACGCTGCGCTACGACCTTCGCGGGCACGGCCGCTCCGCCGCGGCGAGGCCGGGCACCGCCACCATCGAACGGCTCGCCGACGACCTGGCCGAGTTGCTCAGCGACCGCGGGGGACAGGGCAGGCTCGTGCTCGCCGGCCACTCGATGGGTGGCATGACCATCATGGCGCTCGCCGAGCGACACCCTCGGCTCGTCGCGGAACGGGTCGGCGCCGTCGCGTTCGTGGCCACCTCGTGTGGCGAGATGAACCGCATCACGCTCGGCCTGCCCGGCGCGTTCGGCACAGGTGCCGCGCGGCTGGAACGCAGGCTGGCGAAGCTGCTGGCAGGCTACCGAGGTGAAGGCCTTCCGCTGCGGCCCGCGGCCGCGCGGGCGGGCGCGCGCTGGCTGGTGTTCGGCCGAAGGCCACGCAGGCAGGACGTCGATTCCGTGGTCGAACAACTGTTGCGTGCCCACCCGGCCAGCGTCGGCCAGTTCCAGGACGCGATCTCGGTACACGACCGGCGAGCGGCTCTTGCCACGTTGCGGGGGCTACCGGCCGTGGTGCTCGCGGGCGGGTCCGACCGGCTGTGCCCGGTGCCGCACGCACGCGCGATCAGCGACGAGCTACCCGCCTCGCGGTTGGTGCTGTTCCCGGGGGCCGGGCACATGCTGCCGCAGGAGCGGGCGGCCGAGGTGGCCGTCCAACTCGACACGCTGGCCGACGCCGTGCTCGGCCGCGCGGGCCGCGTGGGCTGAGTCAGGACGGCTTCAGGAGGGCTGCTGTAGCGGGAACCCGGCGCCGATACCGCGCCAGGCGAGGGTGGAGGTCAGCGCTACCGCTTCCTCCCTGCTCATCGAGCTGTGGTGGGCCAGCCAGAATCGCGCGCTGACCTGGCTCATGCCCACAAGCCCGACGGCGAGCAATCTCGCCTTGTCCTCGTCGAGGCCCGCGTCGGCGGTGATCGTCTCGGTGATCGCGTCGACGCTGGCCGACGTGGCCCTGTCCACGGCCTCCTGCACCGCGGGCTCACCCCGCAGGTCCGACTCGAACACCATGCGGAAGGCGCCGACGTCCCCGTTGACGAAGTCGAAGAACGCGCCCACCGCGTTCTTCACGCGCTGCTTGTTGTCCGTGGTGGACGAAAGCGCCTGCTGCACCGCGGTCACCAGCGTGTCGACGTGGCTTTCCAGCAGCGCGATGTAGAGGTCGAGCTTGCCGGGGAAGTGCTGGTAGAGCACCGGCTTGCTGACACCCGCCCGCTCGGCGATGTCGTCCATCGCCGCCGCGTGGTAGCCGTTGGCCGCGAAGACCTGCTGTGCGGCGGCAAGCAGTTGCGCTCGGCGTTCCGTCCGGGGCAGCCGTACTCCCCGGCCGAACGCGGGCGTTCCGGTGTGTTCACCGGCGCCCTGCGACTGCGCCGTTTCAGTCATCCCCGCCTCCACTTCGTTCCTCACGCACATTACTCGCGGGTACGCACCGGGCGCCAAACGCGGCGGGCGTGAGGCATCCTTGAATTGTGTCCGAAACGCTCTCCGGCGCGAACCAGGCCCCTTCGGAGAAGGGAGCGACCCGCCGACGTGCCGCGCTGACCCACGTCCCGTTGTCCGACGCGCCGCTGCCACCGCTGGACGACACCGCGGCGCCGTGGCCAGGAGCGATGGAGAGCCCCGGCGGGGTCAACCTGCACGTTCGCAACACTCCCGGCTCCGGGGACGCCACCGCCGTGTACGTCCACGGTCTCGGCGGTTCCTCGACCAACTGGACCGATCTCGCGGGCCTGCTCGCGCCGAGCGCCCAGGGTATCGCGCCGGACCTGCCCGGCTTCGGCTTCTCCGAGCCCGCCGACGGCTTCACCTTCAGCCTGCGAGCGCACGCCGATGTGGTGGCCCGGCTGATCGAGGAGCGCGGGGCAGGACCGGTACACCTGGTGGGCAACTCGATGGGCGGCGCGATCTCGCTGCTGCTGGCCGCGCAACGTCCCGAGTTGGTGCGCACGCTGACGCTCATCTCACCCGCCGTGCCCGACCGGCGGCCGGACCCGCGCAGGCTGTCCGACCCCAGGCTGGCGCTGGCCTACCTGCCGATCGTGGGCAAGAAGGCACGCAGGGAACTGGCAGCTCTTGGCCCGCACGAGCGTGCCGCACAGGTGATCAAACTGTGCTTCGCGGAGCCGGAGTCCTTCCCTTCGCACCGGCTGGCCGAACTGGCCGAGGAGCACGGCGCCCGGATCGGGCTGGAGTGGGCCGACGCGGCGCTGTCCCGCAGCACGATGGAGATCTTCCGCGCCTGGTTCTCGCTCGGTTCCGGCTCGCTGTGGTCGGTACCGCCGAAGGTGCGGGCGCCCTCGCTCGTGGTGTGGGGTACACACGACAAGGTGATTTCGGTGAGGCGAGCCGAGCGCACCGCGCGGCTGCTGCCAAGGGGCAAGCTGCTCGTGCTCCCGAGGACGGGACACGTTGCCCAGATGGAACGGCCCGTCACCGTGGCACGGGCGATGCTGGGCATGTGGCAAAGCGCCGACTCCGGCCGCTGGTAGGCCCTCGCCCGCGACGCGCCCTGCCTCACCCGCGTGTACGCCAACGGCGGTGTGGCACTCTTGGGCCGTGGACCGGGTAGCAGAAGGAGCACGACGCGACCGACGGCGGGCCACCGCCCCGTCCGGCGGTTCCTCCTCCGACACCCGTGGCCCCGCGGCGGACGAGCGCTACCGGCCGAAGCGGCGGCGAGTGTCCGGCGAACCGCTGAGTGCGTCGTGGGATCCGCTCGCGCGGGCCCACGAGCGGGAGCGGGGCAAGAAGAGGCGCCGCTCGGCACTGCGGAGACTGGCAGGCGCCTACGGCTGGCGCGCCTACGCCGTGCCCATCCTGCTTGTGCTCACCGCGATCGTGGTGGTGGACACCACCCGCGACCCCGAAGCCGGCGGGTCACTCGTGCAGGACACCCCCTCCTCAGACGCCGCCTCGGCGGGCAGCAGCCCGCTGGCCAGTGAGAACCCTGCCGGTCCTGTGGACCTCGACATCCCGACGGCCAAGCTGCCACAGGGTGGCGACTACACCCAGGAAGGCAAGGGAACCTGGCACGTGGTGCCGGGCAGCGGTGAGAAGGTCGGCAGCGGTGGGAAGCTCTTCACCTACACGATCGAGGTCGAGGACGGAATCGATCCGGCGAGCTATGCGGGCGACGACAGCTTCGCGGCGGCGGTCGAGGGCACCCTGTCCGACCCGAGGAGCTGGACCGGCACCGGCGAGATCTCGCTGCGCCGGGTGGACGCCAGCTTCCCCGACCCGGATTTCCGGGTGAGCCTCACCACGCCCGGCACGGTTCGCAAGCCGGAGGTCTGCGGCTCGGCGATCCCGTTCGAGGCCTCGTGTTACCGGCGTGACATCCAGGGCCAGGACCGCGTGGTGATCAATCTCGCTCGCTGGGTTCGCGGAGCGTTGGCGTTCAGCTTCGAGATGACCGGCTACCGGCAGTACGCGATCAACCACGAGGTTGGGCATGCGCTGGGACTTCCGCACAAGGGCTGCGAGCGCGACGGTGCACTCGCGCCGGTGATGATGCAGCAGACCTTCGGTGTCGCCAACGATTACGTGGCCAAACTCAACGACATCCCCGGCGGCGACCAGGGGGCCGTACCCGCCGACGGCAAGGTCTGCAAGCCCAACGCCTGGCCGAATCCGAAGGCCGAAGGCAACTAGCAGCGCCGTCCAGCATGTGGACGGGGGAAGACCGCGCGGTCGGTGGCGGTTAAAGATAGAAGGACCGCGATCCGCGCGAGATGGAGGACCCATGTCAGGCACGCTGCCGCCGCTCGTCGAGCCTGCCGCCGAGCTCACCAAGGAAGAGGTCGCGCGCTACAGCCGTCACCTCATCATCCCGGACGTCGGGATGGACGGGCAGAAGCGACTGAAGAACGCGAAGGTCTTGGTCATCGGTGCCGGTGGGCTGGGAAGCCCCGCGCTGCTCTACCTGGCCGCTGCCGGAGTGGGCACTCTGGGTGTGATCGACTTCGACGTCGTCGACGAGTCGAACCTGCAGCGCCAGGTCATCCACGGCCAGTCCGACATCGGCAAGCCGAAGGCCGTCTCGGCCAAGGAGTCGATCGCCGAGGTCAACCCGTACGTCAACGTCGTGCTGCACACCGAGCAGCTCACCAGTGACAACGCGCTGGACGTCTTCGGCGGCTACGACCTCATCCTCGACGGCACCGACAACTTCGCGACCCGCTACCTCGTCAACGACGCGGCCGTACTGCTCGGCAAGCCGTACGTGTGGGGATCGATCTTCCGCTTCGAGGGTCAGGTCAGCGTCTTCTGGGAGGACGCGCCGAACGGCAAGGGCCTGAACTACCGCGACCTCTACCCCGAGCCCCCGCCGCCGGGAATGGTTCCCTCGTGCGCGGAGGGTGGCGTCCTCGGCGTGTTGTGCGCGTCGATCGGCTCGATCATGGTGACCGAGGCGGTGAAGCTCATCACCGGCATCGGCGAGCCGTTGCTCGGCAGGCTGATCAGCTACGACGCGCTGGAGATGCGCTACCGCGAGGTGAAGATCCGCAAGGACCCGGAGACGCCGAAGATCACCGAGCTGATCGACTACGACGCGTTCTGCGGTGTCGTTTCCGACGAGGCGCAGCAGGCGGCGGCAGGGCACACGATCACGCCGCAGGAGCTGAAGCAGAAGTTCGACGCCGGGGAAAGCTTCGAGCTCATCGACGTTCGCGAGCCGCACGAGTACGAGATCGTGAACATCAAGGGCGCCAAGCTCATCCCCAAGGACCGGATCCTGTCCGGCGAGGCGCTGGCCGAGTTGCCGCAGGACAAGCCGATCGTGTTGCACTGCAAGTCGGGTGGTCGCTCCGCCGAGGCGCTGGCCGCGCTGCACAAGGCGGGTTTCCGCGACGCGACCCATCTCGGTGGCGGTGTGCTGGCGTGGGCCAACCAGGTCGACCAGAGCCTGCCGACCTACTGACCGCCTCCTCCCGAGCGTTCGGGAACGCAGAACTCGCGGGCGTGAACGCGGAACTCGCGGGCGTGAACGCGGAACTCGCGGGCAGGAGCGGGGGACTCGCGCGGGTTACAGCCGTGTGGTTGCCGGGTAGAGCGCGGTCGGCGGAGTAACGTCGCCGGCCGTGGGCCCTACCCGGCAACGCCCCCCGGCGCACGTCTGCACGGCGTTCGGGGCGAGCCTCGACGACGCCGAGCCGCTGCGCGGCACGAGCGTCTGGCGCTGCGGTGACATCGTGCTCAGGCCGGTAGGCGAGCGGGCCCGCGCGGTGTGGCTCGCCCACACTCTCGCCGAACTCGACGTACCGGACCTGCGCATCGCCCGCCCGGTGCGTTCCACCGACGGCCGCTGGGTGATCGCCGGATGGAGTGCGAGCCGGTTCGTTTCCGGCACCCCCGAGCACCGCCCCGACGATGTCGTACTGACCGCGGTCAAACTGCACCAGGCCACGGTCGACTTTCCCCGTCCACCCTTCCTCTCCGATCGAACCGACATCGCCGCCGTTGCCGATCGGATGGCGTGGGACGAACTGCCTGGCGAACTGGACGAGACCAAGGGTGGCCGGTGGTTCGAGATCCTGGCCCCCTCCCGCAGACCGGTCGCGCTGGCCGATCAACTCGTGCACGGCGGGCTGTTCGGCAGCGTGCTGTTCGACGGTGCTCACCCGCCCGGGATCGTCGACTTCGAACCCCACTACCGGCCGGGTGAGTGGGGCGCCGCCGTTGCCGCCATCGACGCGCTGGCGTGGGGCGGTGCCGACGCCGGACTGCTGCGCCGCTGGTCGCACCTGCCCGAGTGGCCGCAGCTGCTGCTGCGCGCCGTGATGTTCCGGCTCGCCTACCACGCACTGCACCCCCGCTCCACGGCGTCCGCGCTGGACGGGCTGCGGGTTGCGGCCAGCGAAGTCAGCCACCTGCTCTGACGCGGCGCCGGTCACCCGCTTCACCAGTGTGGGGCTCGGTTGGGCGGGGCAATGTCGCACGGCCGAAACATTCAGCCATGCCCGAGTAACACGGGCTGCCTACCGTCGGGTACCGCCGCCGATCAGCAGGAGGTGCGCAAGTTGACGGTGACGGCAGATCCGACGGCACCACAGCAGCCGAGCCCTACCGCGACCGCCACCCATTGCCCCTACTGCGCCTTGCAGTGCGCGATGACGATCAGCAAGGACGCGGAGGTGAAACCACGACAGTTCCCGACGAACGCGGGCGGGTTGTGCCAGAAGGGCTGGACCTCGGCCGCGCTGCTCGATTCCCCGGCACGGCTGACCACCCCGCTCGTGCGCCGAGCGGGTGAACTACGTCCGGCCTGCTGGTCCGAGGCGCTCGACCTCGTCGCGTCCCGGCTGGGACAGCTCGTGGCCGAGCACGGGCCCGACTCGGTGGCCGTGTTCGGTGGCGGTGGGCTCACCAACGAGAAGAGCTACCTGCTCGGCAAGTTCGCCAGGGTGGCACTGGGCACGTCCCAGATCGACTACAACGGCCGGTTCTGCATGTCCTCGGCCGCCGCCGCGGGCAACAGGGCGTTCGGGGTGGACAGGGGGCTGCCGTTCCCGCTCACCGACCTCGCCGAAGCCGACGCCGTCGTACTGGTCGGGGCCAATCCTGCCGAGACCATGCCACCGTTCGTGCAGCATCTTCGGGGTGCGAGCACCAAGGGCGGGCTGGTCGTCGTGGACCCGCGCCGCACGCCCACCGCCGAAAGGGCGAACCTGCACCTCGCGCCCGCGCCGGGCACCGACCTGGCACTGGCGCTGGGCATCCTGCACGCGGTGGTGGCCGACGGCCTGCTCCGCGAGTCCGTTGTGGCCGAGCGGACCACGGGTTTCGATGCGGCGTGGCGGATCGCGGCCGCGTACTGGCCGGAGCGGGTGGAGCGCATCACCGGGGTCAGCGCGGCCGATCAGCGCAGGGTCGCCTCGTTGCTCGCGGGCGCCCGCAACGCCTACGTCCTCACCGCCAGAGGCGCGGAGCAGCATGCCACCGGCGCCGACACGGTCAGCGCGTGGATCAACCTGGCGCTCGCGCTGGGGCTGCCCGGCAGGCCCGGTTCCGGATACGGCTGCCTGACAGGGCAGGGCAACGGTCAAGGCGGCAGGGAGCACGGCCAGAAGGCCGATCAGCTCCCCGGCTACCGCATGATCACCGACCCCGCCGCCCGCCAACACGTCGCCGCCGTCTGGGGCGTTCGGCCCGACTCGCTGCCCGGCCCCGGCCGGTCGGCATACGAACTGCTGGACGCGCTGGGTACCGACAGCGGGCCTCGCGCGCTGCTGGTGTTCGGAAGCAACGTGGTGGTCTCGGCTCCACACTCCGCCCACATCGCGGACCGGCTATCCACACTGGACTTCCTGGTGACCGCCGACCTCGTGCTCTCGGAGACCTCCGCGCTCGCCGACGTGGTGTTCCCGGTCACGCAATGGGCCGAGGAGGACGGCACGATGACCAACCTCGAAGGTCGGATACTGCTGCGGCGCAAGGCCGTGGACCCGCCGCCGGGGGTGCGCACCGACCTGGAGGTGATTTCCGATCTCGCGGCCAGGCTCGGTCAGCCGCAGGACAGGTTCCCCGCCGACGCCGAGACCGTCTTCGAGGAACTGCGCGCCGCCTCCGCCGGAGGTAGGGCCGACTACGCCGGAGTCAGCTACGACCGGTTGCGCGCGGGGGAGGCGCTGTACTGGCCGGTGCCGTCGGAATCGCATCCCGGAACACCGAGGATGTTCCTCGACGGCTTCGCGCATCCGGACGGTAAGGCGCGGTTCGTGCCGGTCGACCACACCGGCCCCGCCGAGCGACCCGACCCGGAGTTCCCGCTGTACGCCATCACCGGAAGGGTGTTGCCGCACTACCAGTCCGGCGCCCAGACCCGGCTGGTGGACGAGCTGAACAGCATCGTGTCCCAGTGCCACGTCGAGGTGCATCCCGATGTGGCGGCCCGGTCCGGGCTGCGCGACGGCGACCTCGCGCTGGTGACCTCCCGCAGGGGCGAGGTCGCCGCCAGGGTGCGTTGCGTCGACTCGATGCGCCCGGACGTGATCTTCCTGCCCTTCCATTTCCCGGCCGAACAGCGCGCCAACCTGCTCACCAACCCGGTACTGGACCCGGTGAGCCGGATGCCGGAGTTCAAGGTGTGCGCGGCGAGGTTGACGCCGAAGGACGGTGAACGATGAGCCCGCGCGATGTGGTCGTACTCGGTTACGGCATGGCGGGCGCCCGCCTCGCCGACGAGATCCGCCGCCGCGATCCCGACGCCGAGCGGGTGCGGTTGACGGTGATCGGGGACGAGCCTCACCACGCCTACAACCGGGTGCTGCTCTCCGCTGTGGTGGCGGGCACCATGCGCGCCGACTCGGTCCGGCTGCACGACGAGCACTGGGCGCAGGCGCAGCGGGTGGAGTTGCGGCTCGGTGTCGCCGCGACCCGCATCGACCGCGCGGCGCGACAGGTGTTGCTCGCAGACGGTACGCGGGTCGGCTACGACTCGCTGGTGCTCGCCACCGGAAGCAGGCCGCGGCTACCGCCGGTCGAGGGGCTCACCGTGGACGGATACCCCGCCGAAGGTGTGGTCGCGTTTCGCACGCTGGACGACTGCGAACGCATCCTGGCCTCGGCGGACGTCGGGGCACCGGTCGCGGTGCTCGGCGGCGGCCTGCTCGGGTTGGAGGCCGCAAGGGGACTGGCGGGGCGCGGCAACCTCGTCACGGTGGTGCACCCGATGGGCCACGTGATGGAGCGCCAGCTCGATGCCGCCGCGGGCGGCGTGCTCGCGGGCGCGCTGGCCAGGGCGGGTATCGACTTCCGGCTGGGCAGAACCGCCGCCAGGTACGTGCCGGGTGACGGGCTGAAGCTGGACGACGGCAGCCATGTCGAGGCCGATCTGGTGGTGGTGTCGGCAGGTGTGAGGGCCCAGACCGGGCTCGCCGCCGAGGCAGGACTCGCCGTCGACCACGGCGTGCTCGTCGACGACGCGCTGCGCACCAGCGACGGCCGGGTGTTCGCCATCGGCGACTGCGCGCAGCACGCCGCAACGGTCGCCGGCCTTGTGCAGCCGGCGTGGGACCAGGCTCAGGTACTCGCCGACCTGCTGACCGGCACCGACACCGCCGCCCGCTACCGGGGCAGCACGGCGGTGACCCGGCTCAAGGCGAAGGGGATCGACCTGGCGGCGCTTGGCGAGGCCCACGTGGAGTCCGACGATGCCGACGCCGAGGTGGTGTGTCTTCGCGATGCCGCGCGTGACCGCTACGCGAAGCTCGTGCTGCGTGAGAACCGGGTGACGGGCGCGATCGTGCTCGGACTGCCCGACGCGGCGGCGGCGATCACCCAGCTCTACGACACCAACGGCCCCGCGCCCAGCGACCGGCTGGCGTTGCTGCTCGGCAGGGCGCTGCCCTCGGGTGCGCCCAACGCGGCCAGTCCCGCCGACCTGCCCGCATCGGCGGTGGTGTGCCGGTGCAACTCGGTGAGCAAGGGCACGCTCGTCGACGCCTGGCGAGCCGGTTCGTCCACGGTGGAGGAGTTGGCCTCGGTGACGAGGGCTGGAACCGGTTGCGGCGGCTGCGCCGACACGGTGCGTGGAATCAGCGAGTGGCTCGCCAGCACCTCCTGAGAGCACCGCGTCGCTTCGACTCACCACCTCGATTGCCTTGTGTGAAGGGGAATTAGCACCACGGCGACCCGGGGGAACCGTCCGGGAAACGCCAGCTGCCTAGCGTGCTCTTCGGCTGCCGACCGATGCGTGAAGGAGACATTCATGACTGTCTTGGCCGACAACCCCACCGACCAGGGGCGCAGCAGCCGCCGGGGTAGGTGGATCGACCACTGGGAGCCGGAGGACGCGCGGTTCTGGGAGACCACCGGAAAGCGTACGGCGTGGAAGAACCTCGCCTTCTCGATCTTTTCCGAGCACGTCGGTTTCAACGTGTGGGTGCTGATGAGCATCGTGGTGGTGAACCTTCCCGCCATCGGCTACGACTTCAGTGTCGGCCAGACGTTTTGGCTGCTGATCGTGCCCAACCTCGTCGGCTCCACGTTGCGGGTGCCGTACACGTTCGCCATACCCCGGTTCGGTGGCAGGGCATGGACGACGGTGAGCTCGTCACTGCTCATGATCCCGTGCGTGATGCTGCTCTACGCCGTCACGAACGACTCGACACCGTACTGGTTCTTCCTGCTCACGGCGGCCGCGATGGGATTCGGTGGCGGCAACTTCTCCTCGTCGATGGCCAACATTTCCTTCTTCTTCCCCGAAGGCAAGAAGGGTCTCGCGCTCGGGCTCAACGCCGCGGGCGGCAATCTGGGCGTCGCGGTGACCCAGCTGCTGGTGCCGATCGTGATCAGCGCGGGAACCGGGATCAACCTCGGCTACGCGGCGCTGATGTGGATGCCCGTCGTCGTGGCCTCAGCCGCGTTCGCCTGGCTTTTCATGGACAGCATCACCTCGGCGAAGCCTGACGGCCGCTCCTACCGGATCGCGATGAGGAACAAGCACACCTGGGTGATGTCGTTCCTCTACATCGGAACGTTCGGATCGTTCATCGGCTACTCGTTCGCCTTCCCGACGCTGATCAAGCTCAGCTTCACCGAGTACGGCGATTTCGTGTCGCTGGCGTTCCTCGGTGCCGCCATCGGATCGATCACCCGACCGTTCGGAGGCTGGCTCTCGGACCGGATCGGCGGTGCGCGGGTGACGCTGTGGAACTTCGTCGGTCTCGTCGCAGGCACCGTCGGGGTGCTGGTGAGCGTGGCGCAGCACAGCTTCGCGCTGTTCTTCACCTCGTTCATCGTGCTGTTCGTGCTCACCGGAGTCGGAAACGGCTCGACCTACCGGATGATCCCGATGATCTTCGCGGCGGAGGCCAGGAGCAGGGCCGAGGGCAGCGGTGAGGGCGCCGATTCGGTGACCAAGTCCGCGAAGCGGCAGGCAGCCGCCGTGGTCGGGGTGTGCGGTGCCATCGGCGCGTTCGGCGGGGTGCTCGTCAACCTGGTGTTCAAGTTCTCGTTGCAGGGTGCTGACAACAGCATCAGCTCCGCGCTGGTCGCGATCCTCGTGTTCTACGCGGTCTGTGTCGCCACGACCTGGTGGTTCTACCTGCGCAGCAGCTTCGCCACGCGGCGATCGCCGAGCCTTGCCCACGCGCGGGTGTGACCGTCCTCTCCCACACACAGGCCCTGACCTGCGAAGGGAGTTTTCGGTAACACCGCCGCAACGTCGCTGAAGCGGGGTGGACACGGCTCGTGGCGAGCATGAGGGCAGTTCCGCAAACGGAGGTTGGTCGATGAGTCGAACGTTGGTTGTCGTCGGGCACGGAATGGTCGCGCACCGGTTGGTGGAGGCCCTTCGAGCCGAGGACGTCGACGCGACATGGCGGATCGTGGTGCTCGCGGAGGAGTCGCGGCCCGCTTACGACCGCGTCGGACTGACGTCCTATGTCGACACCTGGGACCCCGATGCGCTCGCGCTGCCGGGTGCAGACTACGCCGGTGACGACGCTGTCGAGCTTCGGCTGGGCGATCCCGTGGTGGAGGTCGACAGGGCGAGCAAGCGAGTCTCGACAGCGGGCGGGTTCACCCAGGACTACGACGCCCTCGTGCTCGCCACCGGCTCGCGGCCGTTCGTGCCGCCGGTGCCCGGCCACGACCTGCCCGGCTGCTTCGTGTACCGCACCATCGAGGACCTCGACGAGATCAGGGCCGCGGTGCGGCGTGCACGGGAAGGCAAGGGCCGCCCCGCCGCCGCGGTGGTGGGCGGTGGCCTGCTGGGGCTGGAGGCGGCCAAGGCACTGCGCGACATGGGCCTTTCGCCGCACGTGGTGGAGATGGCGCCCCGGCTGATGCCGTTGCAGGTGGACGAGGGCGGCGGCAGCCTGCTGCGCAGGCTCATCACCGAACTCGACGTCACCGTGCACACCGGCACCTCGACCGACGCCATCGAGGCCGACAGGGGCAGGCTTTGCGCCAAACTGGGCAACGGCACCGAGCTTGACGTCGACCTGGTGGTCTTCTCCGCGGGTGTGCGTCCCCGCGACGACCTCGCCCGGCAGTGCGGTCTCGAACTGGGCGAGCGCGGTGGCGTGCTGGTGGACGACACCTGCCGCACCAGCGACCCGGACATCTACGCGATCGGGGAGTGCGCCGCGCTACAGGGCACGGTGTACGGCCTGGTGGCGCCCGGCTACTCGATGGCGGAGGTGGCCGCTGCCTCCCTGCTGGGCGCGCAGGCCTCGTTCCCCGGTGCCGACACCTCGACGAAGCTGAAGCTGATGGGCGTGGACGTGGCCAGCTTCGGCGACGCGCACGCCACCACCGAGGGCGCGTTGGAGGTGGTGTTCAACGACGCGGTCGCGGGCACCTACAAGAAGCTGGTGGTGTCCGACGATGCGCGCACCCTGCTCGGCGGTGTGCTCGTCGGCGACGCCTCGGAGTACAACGTGTTGCGCCCGCTGGTCGGCAGCGAGCTTCCGGCGGAGCCCGCAGCCATCCTCGCCCCGGAGGGCGGCGGCGCAGCCGTGGGTGTGGACGCGCTTCCGCCGCAGGCGCAGATCTGTTCCTGCAATGCCGTCACCAAGGGTGATCTCACCAGCGCGATCGCGGAGCAGGGCTGTGACAGCGTCGCGAAGCTCAAGGACTGCACCAAGGCGGGTACCTCCTGCGGCTCGTGCGTACCCATGCTGGGCAAGCTGCTCACCGCGTGCGGGGTCGAGCAGTCCAAGGCGATGTGCGAGCACTTCCCGCAGTCGCGAGCGGAGTTGTTCGAGATCGTCCGCGCCACCCGGATCACGACGTTCAGCGAGCTGATAACCAGATACGGCAGCGGCAAGGGCTGCGCGGTGTGCAAACCCGCCGTCGCCTCCATCCTGGCAACACTCGGCAACGGGCACATCCTGGCGGGCGAGCAGGCGACGCTGCAGGACACCAACGACCACTTCCTCGCCAACATGCAGCGCAACGGCACCTACTCGGTGGTGCCGCGAATCCCCGGCGGGGAGATCACCCCCGACAAGCTCATCGTGATCGGCGAGGTGGCCAAGGAGTTCGGCCTCTACACCAAGATCACCGGTGCGCAGCGGATCGACATGTTCGGCGCCACAGTGGACCAGCTACCCAGGATCTGGCGGCGACTCGTGGACGCGGGATTCGAGTCAGGCCACGCGTACGGGAAGGCGCTGCGCACGGTGAAGTCGTGCGTGGGCACCACCTGGTGCCGTTACGGGCAGCAGGACAGCGTGGGGCTGGCGGTGGAGCTGGAACTGCGCTACCGGGGGTTGCGCTCGCCGCACAAGCTGAAGTCCGCCGTGTCGGGTTGCGCGCGGGAGTGCGCCGAGGCCCGCAGCAAGGACTTCGGCGTGATCGCCACGGAGCACGGCTGGAACCTCTACGTCGGCGGCAACGGCGGTGCGCTGCCTCGCCACGCCGACCTACTGGTGTCCGACGTGGACACCGAAACCCTGGTGCGGATCATCGACCGGTTCCTGATGTTCTACGTACGCACGGCCGACCGGTTGCAGCGGACGGCTTCGTGGCTGGAGGAGCTCGAGGGTGGGCTCGACCACCTGCGCGCGGTGATCGTCGACGACAGCCTCGGCATCTGCGCCGAGCTGGAGGAGGCGATGGCGCAGCATGTGGCCAACTACGCCGACGAGTGGAAGGGCGTACTGGAGGACCCGGAGAAGCTGGCGCGGTTCACGACGTTCGTCAACGCGCCCGGGGTTCCCGATCCGACGGTTTCGTTCCGCGTCGAGCGGGAGCAGAAGGTTCCTGTGTTGCTGGGAGTGCCGGAGGTAAGTCGATGACCGCGATGGCGGAGCAGACGTGGGTGGCCGTGTGCGAGGCGGATTCGGTGTTGCCCGCCTACGGGGTGGCCGCGCTGCTGCCTGGTGGCGAGCAGGTCGCCGTCTTCCGCACCGAGGACGACGAGTTCTACGCGCTGTCCAATCACGACCCGTTCAGCGGGGCGGGCGTGCTTTCCCGCGGCATCGTGGGCGACAGCGGCGGGGTGCCGGTCGTGGCGTCGCCGATCTACAAGCAGCGCTTCGACCTGCGCGACGGCAGCTGCATCGACGACGACCACGTGCGCGTGCGTACCTACCCGGTCAGGGTGAGCGACGGTATCGTCCACGTGGGCTCGCCGTGACCGCCATCCTTCCCCTCGCCGGGTTCTCGATCGGGATCACGGCCGCCAGGCGTGCCGACGAGCTGGGAGCGTTACTGGTGCGCAAAGGTGCCACCGTCCGCTACGGTCCCGCGATCCGGATCGTCCCGCTCGCCGACGACACCGAACTGCGCAGGGCCACCACGGTGCTGCTGGAGCAACCGGTCGATGCCGTGGTGGCGACCACCGGAATCGGCTTCCGCGGCTGGATCGAGGCGGCTGAGGGCTGGGGCCTCGGTGATGTGTTGCTGCAGCGGCTGGCAGGCACGAACCTGCTCACCCGAGGCCCGAAGGCGAAGGGCGCGGTGCGCGCGGCAGGCCTTTCCGAGGTCTACTCGCCCGCCTCGGAAAGCAACGCGGAACTGTTGCAGTACCTGCTCGACTCCGGCGTGCGGGGTAAGCGGGTCGCGGTGCAACTGCACGGCGAGCCGTTGCCGTACTTCGTCGAGTCGCTTCGCGCCGCCGGTGCCGAGGTGGTGGAGATCGCCGTGTACCGCTGGGTGGGCCCTGCCGACCCAGGCCCGCTCGACCGGTTGATCGACGCGGTGCTCGACGGCTCCGTCGACGCGTTGCCGTTCACCAGCGCACCGGCCGCCGCGAGCACGCTGGCCATGGCCAAGCGAACCGGCAGGCAACCCGCACTGGTCGAAGCGCTTTCCACCAGGGTGGTGGCCGCCTGCGTCGGTCCCATCACGGCAGCTCCGCTCGCCGCGCTGGGTATCCCGACCGTGCAGCCGCAGCGCGCCAGGATCGGTGCGCTCGCCAGAACCTTGGCCGACACCTTGATCGCTCGCTCGCCCCGGCTGTGCGTGGCGGGCAGCGAGATCGAGCTGCGCGGTCAGGCCGCCGTCGTGGACGGGGAACTGTGCGACGTGGCGCCCGCTCCGATGGCCGTGTTGCGGGCGCTGGCCGCGCGACCCGGCAGGGTGGTGTCCCGCAGGGAACTCACCGCCGCGCTGCCCAGCGGCGGAGAGGAGCACGCGGTGGAGACCGCCATCGGCAGGCTGCGAACCTCGCTCGGCGAGGGACGGCTGGTGCAGACCGTGGTCAAGCGTGGGTACCGGCTGGCCGTGGCTGCGAGGGAGGCGGAGGCGCGGTGATCGTGCTCGTCGCTCACGGCACGCGCGACCCCGAGGGAGCGCGGGTCATCGACCGGCTCGCCTCGCGGGTGCGGGCAAGGGGTGTCGGTGTGCGGGTCGCCTTCGCCGACGTGCTCCGACCGGACGTGACGGCCGTTCTGGACGGGTTGCGCTGCCCTGCGGATGGCACGGTGGTGGTCCCGGCGTTCCTTGCCCACGGTTACCACGTCCGCGCCGACATCCCCGCGCAGGTGGCGCGCAGCTCGCGGCCGCGAACGGTGGTGAGCAGGCCGTTGGGTCCGGCGCCGGTGCTGCTGGGGGCGGTGTGCGACAGGCTGCGCGAGGCGGGCTACCGCGAGGGTGACGCGGTGGTGCTCGCCGCGGCCGGGTCGAGCGACGAGCGGGCGCTGAGCGAGGTGAACTCGGTCGCCGCCGCGCTCGCCGCCAGGCTGGGCACCGCCGTCCGCGTGGGATACGCGGCCACGGCGACCCCGACGGTGGCCGACGCGGTCGCCGCCGCTC